>NZ_JBEXYL010000021.1:0-118027 GCF_040630895.1 Streptomyces sp. NPDC005728 | reverse complement strand
CGATCGGGTCCAGGAAGCCGTTCTCCGCCGCCGTACCGTGATCCATCGTGTCGCCGGAGTCGACGATCACGTTCACCCGGTACTGCTCCACCAGCGAGGCGATGATCTTCCAGCTCGCCGGGTTGAGGTGGATGTCGGAGACGTGCAGGACCCGCAGGGTGGCGGGGTCCGGCTGGTAGGCGGGGAGGGTCGACGTGACGTCGTAGAGCTTGGTCACGTTCGTCACCAGGCGCGCCAACTCCTTCTGGTAGACGTCGAATTCGGTGACGATGTTGCGTGCGTTGCCGACCACGGACGGCGCCGAGGACAGCAGTCCGGAGAACTTCGGTTCCAGGACCGACTTCGGGTTCCAGGTGGCGTAGGCCGTCGCGCCCGACGCGGCGAGCAGGGCGAGGGCCAGGCCGCCGGCCGCCAGGGCGCGGCGCGGGCGGCGGTAGACGGCGAGGCCGAGGGCCGTCGCGCCGGAGACCACGGCGACCGAGGAGCGTACGGCGAGGTCGAGCGTGCCGTGCTCGACGTCCCGGGCCACCTCGTCCTGGAGGCCGGAGAGCCGCTCGGGGTGGTCGACGAGGGCCTGGGAGCGGAGCGGGTCGAGCTGGTCGACGTTCACGTCCAGGCGGACGGGGGCGACATGGCTGTCCAGGGTCAGCGCGCCCAGCGGGGAGACGTTGATCTTCGTGCCGCCGGTGAGGGACGGGCGCAGTGCCATGGTCGTGTTCATCGGGCCGACCGGGGCCCGCACGCTCCCGACGATCAGCAGGCCCAGCCAGGCGCCGACGAGGACCACCGCGGTGAGGCCGAGGGCGCGCAGCCAGGGGTTGAGGCGGGCCGCCGGTTCGAGTGGAGGCAGGGCGGGGGCGGGCCTGCGGGTGCGGCGGGCAGGGCGGGTGCGGCGGCTGCGGAGGGCTGCGACGAGGACGCGGACGCGGGCCATTGGGGCCGTATGCCCACGCCCGGGCGCGGATATGCGACGGTTCGCCACTCTCGTACGGGCCTGTCGTCACGGACAATGACCGTGTGCTGGAGATGACGCGCGAGGAGTTCGAGGAACTGGTCGCCGAGGCGCTCGACCGGATCCCGCCGGAGCTGACGCGGCTGATGGACAACGTGGCGGTGTTCGTCGAGGACGAACCGCCCGCGGACGATCCCGAGCTGCTGGGGCTGTACGAGGGGACGCCGCTGACCGAGCGGGGCGAGTGGTACGCGGGTGTGCTGCCGGACCGGATCACGATCTACCGGGGGCCGACGCTCAGGATGTGCGAGAGCCGCGAGGACGTCGTCGCCGAGACCGAGGTCACCGTGGTGCACGAGATCGCCCATCACTTCGGCATCGACGACGCCCGGCTGCACGCGCTCGGATACGGGTGAGCGGCCGGGGCAACGGTTCGTGCGGGGCGCGTGTCCTCTTGTGGGCGGCGGGAGTTGGGGAGGTTGACTCCCTTTCTTGCCTCCGGAGGTGGCCACCGTGCGCCCCTTGTACGTATCCGTCCGACTGGCCGCCGCGCTGCTGTCCGTCACGGCCGCCGCCGGTTGTGTGAGCGTGGGTGACGACGCCGGCCGGGCCAGGCCCTCGCACTCTGCGGGGCAGCGGGGCGGTGAGGTGCCCGACGGGGGCCCGGTGATGGGCGGGGGCGGCCTCGGCCACGGCGGCGGGTCCGGGGACGGCAAGCACGAGCACGGCGGCAAGGCGAAGCCCGGGAAGTCGGCCTCGGCCTCGGCCACGCCGTCCGCGACGGGCAGCGCCCCGGCCGCGCCGACGAAGCCGGGAAAGCCCACCGGGCCCGGTGGCGACCCGGCGCCGACCAAGGAGCAGCCGACGCCCCCGGCGACCTCCGCGCCGCCCGAGCCCCCGGCGTCCACCCCGCCCCCGCCGGTCTCCGAGCCGCCGTCGGCCGAGCCGTCGTCCTCGGCCCACGAGGAGACGGGAACGCAGCTGGCGCAGCGGGAGCCGGCACCTGCGGCGGGGACGCCTGCGTAGGGACGTGACCGGCGTCTCCTGGGTTCGGTTTGCCTTGGTGGGC
Organism: Streptomyces sp. NPDC005728; assembly: GCF_040630895.1. Classification (NCBI taxonomy): domain Bacteria; kingdom Bacillati; phylum Actinomycetota; class Actinomycetes; order Kitasatosporales; family Streptomycetaceae; genus Streptomyces; species Streptomyces sp. NPDC005728. The sequence goes on along the minus strand of NZ_JBEXYL010000021.1, from coordinate 116,006 downwards.
GTTGGGTGCGTATGGTGGTAGATCGTTTGATCCCATTTGCCCGGCGCCACTGCAGAGCGCGCCGTGTGGCGCGTACTCTCCCTTGCCGTGGCGGACCGCATTGAGGCGGTCGTGAGCGAATCACGGAGTTGACGGGCGCGTGCCGAAGAGACTCCGGAAGGTTTCGCATTCGCATGTCCGTGTCCAGTACTGATCCCATCGTCATGTCCGAGAACACCCAGGACGACGATCTGGTGACCGAGGTCACCGAGACCAGTGACACCCCCCAGACCACCTTTGCCGACCTCGGTCTCCCCGAGGGCATCGTGCGCAAGCTCGCACAGAACGGCGTGACCACCCCCTTCCCGATCCAGGCCGCGACCATCCCGGACGCCCTGACCGGCAAGGACATCCTCGGCCGCGGCCGCACCGGCTCCGGCAAGACCCTCTCCTTCGGTCTGCCGACCCTGGCCTCGCTGGCCGGCGGACGCACCGAGAAGAAGCGGCCCCGCGCCGTCATCCTCACCCCGACCCGTGAGCTGGCCATGCAGGTCGCGGACGCCCTCCAGCCGTACGGCGACGTCCTCGGCCTGAAGATGAAGGTCGTCTGCGGCGGTACGTCCATGGGCAACCAGATCTACGCCCTGGAGCGCGGTGTCGACATCCTCGTCGCCACCCCGGGCCGCCTCCGCGACATCATCAACCGCGGCGCCTGCTCCCTGGAGGACGTGCAGATCGCCGTCCTCGACGAGGCCGACCAGATGTCCGACCTGGGCTTCCTGCCCGAGGTCACCGAGCTGCTCGACCAGGTCCCGGCCGGCGGCCAGCGCATGCTCTTCTCGGCCACCATGGAGAACGAGATCTCCACGCTGGTCAAGCGCTACCTGGTCGACCCGGTCTCGCACGAGGTCGACGCCGCCCAGGGCGCGGTGACGACCATGTCGCACCACATCCTCATCGTGAAGCCCAAGGACAAGGCGCCGGTCACCGCCGCGATCGCCTCGCGCAAGGGCCGCACGATCATCTTCGTCCGCACCCAGCTGGGCGCCGACCGCATCGCCGAGCAGCTGCGCGACGCCGGTGTGAAGGCCGACGCGCTGCACGGCGGCATGACGCAGGGCGCGCGCACCCGGACGCTGGCCGACTTCAAGGACGGCTACGTCAACGCGCTCGTCGCCACCGACGTCGCCGCGCGCGGCATCCACGTCGACGGCATCGACCTGGTCCTGAACGTCGACCCGGCGGGCGACCACAAGGACTACCTGCACCGCTCCGGCCGTACGGCCCGCGCCGGCCGCACCGGCACGGTCGTGTCCCTGTCGCTGCCGCACCAGCGCCGCCAGATCTTCCGACTCATGGAGGACGCCGGCGTCGACGCCGCGCGTCACATCATCCAGGGCGGTGCCGCCTTCGACCCGGAGGTCGCCGAGATCACCGGCGCCCGCTCCATGACCGAGGTCCAGGCCGAGTCCGCGGGCAACGCCGCCCAGCAGGCCGAGCGCGAGGTCACCCAGCTCACCAAGGAGCTGGAGCGCGCGCAGCGCCGCGCGACCGAGCTGCGCGAGGAGGCCGACCGCCTCGTCGCCCGGGTCGCCCGGGAGCGTGGCGAGGACCCGGAGACGGCGGTGGCCGAGGCCCAGGCAGCCGCGGCCGAGGCCGTGGTCGAGACGTCCGTGACGGAGGAGCCGGCGGAGCAGCGCGTGACCGAGCGCGAGGAGCGTCCGGCGGCTTCGGGGTCGTACGAGCGCCGGGAGCGTCGTCCGTTCGACCGCGACCGGGGCGAGCGGGGCTTCGAGCGCCGTGACGACCGCGGTGACCGCGGTGGGCGTTCCTTCGAGCGTCGCGACGACCGTGGTGGCCGTGGCTTCGAGCGCCGCGACGACCGCGGTGACCGCGGTGGCCGTTCCTTCGAGCGCCGTGACGACCGCGGTGACCGCGGTGGGCGTTCCTTCGAGCGTCGCGACGACCGTGGTGGCCGTGGCTTCGAGCGCCGCGACGACCGCGGTGACCGCGGTGGCCGTTCCTTCGAGCGCCGCGACGAGCGTCGTCCCTTCGACCGCGACCGTGGCTTCGAGCGTCGGGACGACCGGGGTGACCGTGGTGGCCGTTCCTTCGAGCGTCGCGACGACCGGGGCGGCTTCCGCCGCGACGAGCGTGGTGGGCACCGGGGCAGCGACCGTCCGTTCAACCGCGACCGTCGTGACGACCGCCCGGGCTTCCGCTCCGCCGGTCACGACCGCCCCGCGGGTCACGACCGCCCCTACGGCCGTCGTGACGACCACCGTGGCACCGGCGGCGGCTCCTTCGGCCGCCGCGAGGACAAGCCGCGCTGGAAGCGCAACGGCTGACACACGATGAGGGACCGGCCCGTGCGCCGGTGACCGAACACGGCTGCGGGCCCCGGATGTTTCCGGGGCCCGCAGCCGTTTCGTTTCAGCAGGCGGACATCTCAGCAGGCGGACAGGGGGGAGCGGACCGTGTGCCGGGTGCGCTGGAGCCGCAGGGCGAGCTGCACCTCCAGCGCCCGCACCGGCTCCTGCCAGGTGGGCCCGAGGAGATCGGTGATCCGTTCCAGGCGCCGGGAGACCGTGTTGGGGTGCACATGGAGGGCCTCGGCGGCCCGGCGGGGGCTGCCGCCGGACGCGAAGTAGGCCTCCAGGGTGTGGACGAGATCGGTGCAGTGCTGGTCGTCGTAGGTGATCACCGGGCCGATCGTGGTCTGCACGAAGGCCGTGATGTCGGGGCTGTCGGCGAGCAGCAGACCGAGGAATCCCAGTTCCTGTGCCGAGGCGCTGCCCCCGTCGGTGCCGAGCGCGGTGAGCGCCTCCAGGCACCGCCTGGCCTCCTGGTACGTGCCGTGGACCGAGCCTGCACGGGCGACCGGCCCGGCCGAGCCGACCGTGACCCGGCGGCCGGTCACCGAGGACAGCTCGGCGGTGACCGCCCGCCCCGCGGACCCCGAGTCCGTGCCCGGGACCAGCAGTACCAGGCAGTCGTCCACGATGGTCTGCAGTCCGGCCATGCGGTGGGCGTACGACGAGGCCCAGACCAGGGCCCGGCCGCTCGCCCCGCCGTCCGGCCGGGCGATCAGCACCACGTGCGGGTCGTCCAGGGCGACGCCGAGGCGCCGGGCGTGTACGGCGAGCTGCTCGGGCGCGCGGGGTGAGTCGCCGATCAGGTCCTGGAGGAGCCGGCTGCGGCCCCCGTCGGCGGAGGTGTCGGTACCGGCCTGGATGCGCAGCAGGACCGCGGTGGACTGGGCGGTGGCCCGCAGCAGCCGGAGCTGGTACTCGATCGCCGGGCCGTCCGTGGCCAGGATCAGCGTGCCGAGCACTTCGCGGCCGGCGGTGGCGGGGCACAGCCACAGGTCGTCAGCGGAGCGGATGGGGGCGAGTTCGGTGTGGGCGTCCAGCGTCCGCTGGAACAGCTCCGCCTCGTCGAAGTCGGGGAACCCGTCCGTCACCGCCAGGGTCCGGCCGGTGGCGTCGCGCACCATCAGTGCGCCGCCCATCTCGGCCGCGGCGCGGGCGGCCACCTCGCCCAGCCCGCAGCCGCTCAGCACCATGTCGATCAGCCGGGTGTGGACGCCGCCGACCAGGCGCTCGGCGGTGGAGGAGTCCAGCGCCCGGGACACGTCGTGTTCGAGTTCGCTGATCTCGGAGCGGGTCTGGGCGAGCAGCCGGGCCTTCTTGATGGCCAGGGAGGCGAGGTCGCCCAGGGAGGACATCAAGGTGATCTCGTCGGGCGTGAGGTGGCGCACCGAGCGGTCGGCGCCGTAGAGCGCGCCGAAGGTGCTGCTGCCTTCCTTCAGGGGCACCGCCATCAGACCGTGCAGGCCTTCCGCGGTGACCACCTCGTCGGTGGCCGCGGAGTGCGGAAAGCGGTCGTCGGTGAGGTAGTCGGCGGTCCAGAAGGGGGCGGACCGGTCGGCCGCCGCGTTGCCGACGCCGGCGTGGGCCGGGACCACGAACCCCGGGGTCATGGTGGAGACGTGGCCGTCGGATATGCGGACGCAGGCGGGGCCGTCGGCGGGGTCCCTGAGGGTGATCCAGGACATGTCGAAGTTGAGGAGCAGCCGGGCCCGGCGGGTGATCACCTGCAGCAGCGTGTCCACGTCGTACGGGAGGGTCAGTTCCCGTGCGATGTCCACGAGCGCCGCGAGGGCGGCCTCGCGCTGCTGGCGGCGGGCGAACAGACCGTGGACGTCCAGGGCCAGGGTCCGCGCGCGGTCGAGGAGGGCCAGGGACTCGGGCGGCACCGGTGCGCCGGATCCGGTCTCCGAGAGAGATTCGAAGCGGTCGGGCGGGGCTTCGCTGGCGAGCAGTTCGAGAAGTCTGAGCAGTTCGTCCTGTACGAAGTCGTCCGTGTGCCGCATCGACCTCACCCCCAGTTTGATCTGCGGCGCCTGCAGCGCGCGGCTCTTCCGAGCGTTCGTGAACCTAGATTGCGTGCATGACAGGCGTCAACGATGGCTGGAACCAGTACCCTTGGGCTGACTTCTGGCTGAATTCGCCTGTCAGGGTCCACCCCACGGTGACCGGAACACCGCCCGCCCGGTGTGCAGCGGTTACCCCTGCACATTCCCCCGTCGCGTTCGGTCACCTGACAATAAGCCCTGTCAGCGGGCCGGGAAGTCGGCGGCGCCGCGGTCACGGAATGTCCGGCGGGGGGACTGAGACATGTCGGGATCACAGAGTTTCGTACGGTCGCTGGAGCGCAGCCGGTTGTCGCTGACGCGTCCGGACCGGCCGGTTGAGTTCGATCTGTTGGGCTTGCGGTGGGACCTTCTTGACGAAGTGTTTGCTCCTGTCTTCTCGCCGTCGACCGCGGTCGCGCTCGATCTGCTCGGTCTCGCGCAGGCGGGCCCGGGCGACCGGAGCGGTTCGTTCCTGGAGATCGGCTGCGGCACCGGTGTCATCGCCGTGCTCAGCGCCCTCGCCGGGTGCGAGCGGGTGGTCGCCGCCGATGTGAACCCGCGGGCGGTCGAGAACGCGGCGCTCAACGCGGCGCGGCACGGGGTGGCGGAACGGGTGCGGGCCGTACGGAGTGATCTGTTCTCGGCGCTTCAGCAGGAACGTTTCGACATGGTCTTCTGGAGCTCCAACTACGTCCGTGCGCCCGAGGACTACACGTACCGCTCCCTGCACGAGCGCGCCTACGTGGATCCGGGCTACCGCGCGCACCGCCGGTATCTGGCCGAGGCGCCGCTGCTGCTCGCTCCGGGCGGCCGGGCGCTCCTGCACTTCAGCAGCCGCGGTGACCTCGGGGAACTGCGCGAGATCGCCCGGGAGTGCGGGCGGGAACTCCAGGTGGTGCGGTCCGTGGAGCTGGTCGAGGGGGAGTACGGCGACGACGTCGTCGAGCACCTGCTGCTGGAGATCCGCGCGGACGACGGCGCCGGGCGCGGCTGACCGGCGAGCTGTCGGTGACGACCGCCGAGAGCACGATCCGGACGACCGCCGCGTGGGGCCTGCCGGCCGGCGTGGTGTGTCCGGGTGCCGTGCGGAAGGCGGCCCGGTGACCGCGGGGGCGGGGCGTGCACGTCCCGGTGACGGTCGCTCTGGGAGCAGTTGGACGCGGGCACCGTGGGGCCGGACACGGCCGCCTGGGTCCGCCGACGGGGGAAAGTGGTGTCGTGGTGACCCTCTCCGGGCGGGACGCCTTTCGCAGTGAGCTGACGGCGGTCGCCGGGCGGGACGGCCGTGTCGTCTGTCTGGAGACGCTGTCCCGCAGCAAGGACCATCCGTTCGAGGCGGCCCATCCGGACCGCTTCTTCTCGGTGCCGAACGCCGGCTCCGTGCTGACGCAGATGGTGACGGGGCTGGGGGCGGCGGGATTCAGGCCGTTCGTGGTCGTCACACCGGGCGCGGTGAAGGGCCGGGCGGTGGCGCCGCGGTCCTTGTGGCGGGACTGCCTGCAGGCGGGGGCGACGGTGGTCATGCCGCCCGAGCAGTTTCCCGAGGGGTACGACGAGGTGCGGGGGCTGTACGGGATACCGCTGGCCGTACCCTGCGGCGAGGAGGAGACGCGGGCGGTGGTGCGGCAGGCGGTACGGACCGGGCGGCCGCACTGTCTGGTGCTCGGGGAGGGGGCGGGGGTCGATCTCTCCTGGGAGTCGAGCGAGCCTTCGATGGCCGCGGCGCGGTTGATCTCCGTCGGTGAGGCCGGTACGCGGTTGGCTCTGGCCGCGCGTGCGGTTGCGCCCGGGCTGGGGCATGCGCACCTTGTCTATCTGGACGATGTCCGGCTGTCCGCTGCGGCTGCGGAACTCGGCGCGTGGACGGGGAAGTCGGTGGTGGTTGCGGCGCCGCGGTTGCTGGGGCCGGTGGTGCGGGCGTTGCGGGCGCGGTTGCCGGTTGATTCGGTGCGGGGGGTTCCGGCGGCGGTTGGGGCGGGGGCTGGGGCGGAGGTGGCGGAGGTGTTGGCCGCGGCGGCGGGGTAGCACGCCTCGGCTTCGCCTTCGGCGGGCATTTCGTTCCCACTCGCACCACCCGTGCGGCTTTCGTCGTCGGGTGCGGGTGGCCCCCGTGGGGCGGACTCGCCGTCGGCGGGCGGTGGGTCCGGGGGGCTTTCGGCGGTGGGTGCGGGTGGCCGCCCTCGTGGGGCGGGCGGCGGGGCCGGGAAGGTGTCAGTCGACTGGGTCCTCCAAGAGGCGGGACTGGGCCAGGGCGTAGGCCAGTTGGGCTCTGCTCTTGCTGTTCAGGGCCTCTGCGGCCCGGCCTATGTGGGTGGAGACCGTGCGGGCGCTGATGCCCAGGCGCTTGGCTATCGCCGCGTCGGTGTGGCCCTCGATCATGAGGCGCAGGACCGTGCGCCTCGTCTCGTCGGTCATCAGCGGGGGGCGCGCCTGTTCCTGGGTGATGCTGAGCGGTTCCGCGCGCTGCCAGGCGTGGTCGAAGACCGTGGCCAGGTAGTGGACGATCGCGGGGTGCTCGATCGTCAGGGCCGTGGTCTTGAGGTCGTGCCGGGGGTCGGGGATGAAGGCGATCTTGCGGTCGAAGATGATCAGGCGGTCGAAGAGTTCGTTGAGGGTGCGTACTTCGACGCCCACCGCGGAGACCTGTTCGATGTAGGCGAGGGTGGGGCCGTGGGTGCGGACCGAGTGCTGGTAGAGCGTCCGCTGGCGGATGTGCCGTTCGGACAGCTCCAGGGTTCGGCGCAGGGCCTTGCTGAGGAGCGCGGTCGCCCGTCCGCCGCCGGGCTGGGCGGTCAGTAGTTCCCCGCGGCAGGCGTCCGCCGACTTCTGGAGTGCCGCGCTGATGACGTCCTCGCCGTGCAGCAGACGGATGTCCGCGGAGGCAGTCCCTTGTTCCTCGCGGTAGACGTCCTCCGCGGCGCTCAGCGCCTCGCGGACGGCCGCCACGGCCTGTTGCTGGACGAGAATGGCGCGTTCGATGGGGCGGCAGAACTCGCTCACCGCGATGTCGGGCGGCACCACGCCCATGATCCGCGGGTTTTCGGCCAAGGGCCGCATCAGCCCCAACTCGACGAGGCAGTCGGGGACATCGCCATCAATCGGACCTTTTGAGAGCGCTTCCCGGTAGTGGGCCAAACCTTCGTCGCAGAGCCTGACTACATTGGTATGGGAGAGATTGTCCGACTTTCTGCACATTCGTTCCCCCTTCAGAAATGCGCAATGCGCGATCACGAGGCTACCAAGCGAAGAAATCCGGCTGTGCACTGCGGCATGCTTCTTGAGGCGAAGGCGACAGCGCCTATCAGCCACCTGGGAGGGAATCCACATGAATTCCGAAGGAACGACCGTCAAGCGATTCAGCGCGATATTCGCCCTCATGCTCCTCCTCGGACTCGGCGTGCAGGCTGCCGAGCAGGCCACGCACGCCACGTCGGCCGTCCAGACGACCAACAGCCCTGACCATGACCCGGAATGGGGCTGACCGAGGCCCCGGGCGGACGTCCGACGCACTCATTGGGGGAAGCGAAAGTGCCTCGTCGGAATCCGGAGACCATCGGAATTATTCTCGCGGGCGGCAGGGGTGAAAGGGCCAAGCCCATCACCCTGGAATCGTCCGACTACATTCGCAGCAAGGCGCTCATTCCGTTTGTCGGACGCCGGCTCATCGAATGGGTCGTAGAAGCCTGCAGGGACCAGGGCATCCGCCGTTTCTACGTGGTGGCCCACGGTCTGGAGAACCGTCATCAGATCAAGCTGCTGCTGGGCCACGGCGAGCGGCACGGGGTGGACGTCAGATACTCCCGTTCGCGCCTGGACCGCTACAACGTGGGCTCGGCCGGAGCCACGCTGCACAACCTCGAACAGTGGGATCTTCAGGGCCAGGCCCTCGTGCTGCCGGTCGACTCGCTCTTCGACTTCGACCTGGAGGCCCTGCGGGCCACGCACGAGAGGCGCGGAGCCGTGGTGACGGTGGCCGCGGTGGAACGGACGGCCCGGGAGATCGCCGGAAAGTACGGCGTGCTGCGCACCGACGCGCGAGGGCTGGTGACGGGCTTCGTCGAGAAGCCGGCCGTCGCCGGGCTGCGCGAGCTGTTCCCGGACGCGGCCGCCGACGAACGGGCGACACTGCCCACCAACGCCGGGATGTACCTGGTGGACTGCGGCCGGCTGCGGCTGCTGGCCCGGGAGCCGGAGCTGTTCCGGCAGTCCCACCAGCGGCTGGACTGGGGCGGGGACCTGCTGCCCTGGCTGGCCGGGCACGGCCACCCGGTCGCCGCCCACGCCATCGGCAGGCTCGGTGACCTGGGCAACGTACAGGACTACCTGCACACGCTGCGGCTCGTGCTCGACGGCGCGTACGAGCAGATGAACCGGCTGATGGAGCGGTCCGGGCAGGCCGGATCGCACGGCCTGATCCACGAGAGCAGCCTGCAGACCAAGGACGACCTGACCGGTACCACCCTCGCCCAGAAGATCGAGGAGGGGTCGGTGCTGATCGGCCCCGGAGTGCGCATCGGCCACGACGTAGAGATCGGGCCGGGCGTACGGCTGGAGCACACGGACGTCGGCGACGGGGCCGAGATCCGTGAGGGCAGCACGCTCGTGCACTCCGCCGTCGGCGAGTCCGCGGTGATCGGCGCCCACGCCGACGTCTCGGAGTCCTACGTCGGACCGATGGCGGTGATCCATTCGGAGCGCGGCCGGCCCACCCGGCTGGAAGGGCTCACGGCGATCGGCGACGGGGCCGTACTGCGGCCCGGATCACGGTTCCGCGGCGTCACCGTCTATCCGCGGCTCAGGGTGCCCACGCTGACCGGCGTGCCCGCCGCGACCACGCTGACGAGCGCCGACGACGTCCTGCGCTGGGTGTGACCCGGCCGGGGACGACAGGTGTCAGACACATAGGGGGAATCATGCACATGCACGGCCCCATAGCGGTGATCGGCGGAGCCGGCCGGCTCGGCTCGCTCGTGACCAGGAGACTGGCCGAAGCGGGCGAGCGGGTCCGGGTGGTGAGTCGGCACCCGGAGCGGGGAGCGACCCCGCCGCCCGGAACCGAGCTGTGGCAGGCGGACGTACGGTACGCGGACACGCTGGCGCCCGCGCTGCGCGGTTGTGCCGCCGTGGTGTTCAGCGTGGAGCCAGGTACCGCCGACTCAGGCCCGGACAGTCCGGAGACCACCGTGTACAGCGGGGTCCGCAACGTGCTGGCGGCGGTCGCCGACTACCCGGTGCGGCCCCGGTTCGTGCTGGTGAGCCAGATCTTCGTGACCCGCCGCGAGCACCCGATGAACGCCTACGGACGGCTGCTCGACTGGCGGCTGCGCGGCGAGGACGCGGTACGGGACTCGGGGTTCGCCTACACGGTCGTACGGCCCGGGTGGCTGACCGACGACGGCAGCGCGGGCACGGGTGTCCGGCTGGAGCAGGACGACCGCGGTGACGGCTGGGTCTCGCGCGCCTCGGTGGCCGAGGCCTGTGTCCGGGCGCTGGGCTCCCCGGCGGCCGCGGACCGCACCTTCGAGCTCTACAACGAGCCGGGCGCGGCCCCCGCGGACTGGGAACCGCTGTTCCGCAGGCTGACCCCGGACCCGCTGCCGGCCCTGCGGCCGTAGGGCCGCTGCGACAGGCCCGAGCAGCACGGCCCCGGCCCGGGGCCGTACGGACGACGAGGGCGGGTCCACCCCCGACCGCCCGCCCCGTCCCGCACACCCGCCGGTTCCGTCCCCCCAAGGCCGGCGGGTCCCTGCCGGGGCCGGCGCCCCGGCGGACGCACATCGCGTCCGCGGCGCCGGCCCCGGGCGAAAACCTCACGCATTCCAGAGAGGGCCGAGCCATGCCCGGCGAACGTCAAATCGTGGAGTCTGCCGAGATTTCCGAGCACGTGATCTCCGAGATCATTTCCCGCACGTTCAGATCCATTCCGCGCAGTGACCAGCGGCGTTGGGGCGCGCTTTATGTGAGAGGCCTGCTTTCCGTTTCCGGGAGGAAGACGATGCGGGCGATCGCCGACGGTGCCGGCGGCGGTGTGGAACAGAGCCTCTACCAGTTCATCACCAAGTCCCCGTGGGACGCCGAGCCGGTCCGCCGGGAGCTCGCGGACCTGCTGCTGCGGCTGGAGCCGCGCGCCTGGGTGGTCCAGCCGCTGGTGATCTCCAAGGTGGGGCAGCACTCGGTGGGCGTGGAACGGCGGTGGGTCTCGCAGTACGGACGGGTCGTCAACTGCCAGCAGGCGATCGGGGTGTGGCTCGCGGCCGACCGGGCGTCGTGTCCGGTCGACTGGCGGCTCGCGCTGCCCGAGAGCTGGGCGGGCGAGGCGACGCTGCGCCGCCGGGCCTGCATCCCGGAGGACGTCGGCTCCTGCCCGCCCGAGCAGTGCGCGGTCGAGGCGGTGTCCGCGATGGCCGGGGACTGGGGCCTGCCGCACCGGCCGGTGGTGATGGACCTGCGCGAGAGCGACGCGTACGGCATCTGCGCGATGCTGCTGGAGCGCCGCATGCCCTTCGTGGTCCGGATCGATCCGGCGGCCCGCGGTCTGGCGCTGCGGGCGCTGCGGCCGTCGCCGCGCCCCGGACTGCCGGAGCCGGTGTCCGAGGACACGGGCGCGCCGTGCCCGCCCGGCTCCCCGCTCACCCTGGTCCCGGAGCTGAGCCGGCAGTGCCTGCCGGTGGAGTGGTACGACCACGAGGCGGACGCCCTGCGGGCGACGTCGGTCGGCTCCGCCCGGGTCCTGCTGCGCCGGACGGGGCCGGGCGCCCCACGGCCCGTCCCCGCCGACCAGCAGGAGCTGATCCTGGTCGGTGCCTGGCGGGATCCGGCGCGGCGCACCCCGAGCGAGTACTGGCTGTCGAACCTGCCGCAGTCGCAGCTCGGCACGGTCTACCGCACCGCCATGCTCGGGCACCGGGTCACGCGTGACCTGGCGGAGGTCAGCGAGGGGCTCGGCATCCGGGACTTCGAGGGCCGCTCCTTCCGCGGCTGGCACCACCACATGACGATGGTCTCGCTGGCCCACGCGGCCACGGTCCTGTCCACAGCACCACAGGCCGAGACCATGCCGCCACCGGTGCGGATGCCTGTGCTGCGTGAGCGGGTGGGGGTGCGGGCGGCGTGACGACTCTGGTGGATGCGGAAGTGGAGCGGGTGCGTACGGCCGTCGAGGGGCTGCTGGCGTCCTGGCTGCCCGGTCGGCGGTGGTTCGCGGGCAAGGACGGTGGGGCGCCGGTCGTCACCACACGGCTCCTCGAGCGGGTGCTGCCGGGCGATCCGGCGCTCCTGGTCGCGGTGTTCGACACCGGTGCGGACGGGCCGTACCAGGCGCTGATAGGGATGTGCCGGGGGTCTGCCCCGGTGCCGTCCGAGGCGGTGATCGGCCGGCTGACCGCACCCGGTGGCCCGGCCCTGACGCTGTACGAGGCCACACAGGACCCGGAGCTGATGACCAGGCTGCTGGGGCGCTTCGGTGCCGAGGGGCAGGGGCCGGTGCGCTTCGAGCGCCTGCCCGGGAGCGAACTGCCCCTCGGGGTGCCCGGAGTGGCGAGCACGGCGGAGCAGTCCAACACCTCGGTGGCCTTCGCGGACCGGGCGATGTTCAAGGTGCTGCGCCGTCCCGTGCCCGGGACCAGCCCGGAACTGGAGCTGCTGGGCGCGCTGCAGCGGGCCGGTTCCGTGCCGGGCGCGGCGCCCCTGGCCCAGGTGCGCACCACGGCCGAGTCCCCGGTGGGCGCCTTCACGCTCGGCATCGTGCAGGAGTTCGTGCGCTCGCGCGGGGACGGCTGGGCGGCGGCCACCGGACAGGCCCGCGCCTGTCTGACGGGCGAGCACCGCACCGAGGCGCCGCTCGGTGGCTTCGCCGAGGAGTCGTACGGGCTGGGCCTCGCCACCGCCCGGGTGCACACCGCGCTCGCCGAGCAGCTGGGCAGCCGGCCGATCGGCGGCCCGCAGAGCGCGGCCCTGCTCGACCTGCTGGGGGAACGCCTGGCGGAGGGGGTGCGGAGCGTGCCCCAACTGGCGCCGCATGCCGATGCGTTGTGGGCGTTGCACGAGGAGCTGCGGGAGAGCGTGCGGCGGGGCCGGCCGCTGCTGGTCCAGCGGGTCCACGGCGATCTGCACCTGGGACAGGTGCTGCGCACCGAACAGGGCTGGGTGCTCATCGACTTCGAGGGCGAACCCGGGCACTCGCCCGAGGAGCGCCGCAGGCCGCAGCCGGCCCTGCGCGATGTCGCGGCGATGCTGCGCTCCTTCGACTACGCGGCCCACCACGCCCTGACGGAGGTGCTGGGGCGGCCGCCGGGCGAGCTGCGGCCGGACGACCCGCACGCGGCCGGGATGGCCCGCCGGGCCACGGCCTGGGCCGTGCACAACCGGCAGGCGTACTGCGCCGGTTATGCCGCCGGAGGCGGTCAGGACCCGCGCCGCGACCCGTTGCTGGTGCGCGCCTTCGAGGCGGACAAGGCCGTCTACGAGGCGGTGTACGAGGCCCACAACCGGCCCGCCTGGCTGCCCATCCCGCTCGCCGCGGTGCGCCGCCTCACCGAAGAAATCCGGCAACAGAATTGAAAGTTCAGGAAGTCCGCGACCGCTCTTTGTCCGGGGGATACCGACCCGCTGAAGATATGACAGTTCGCGGAATGTCAAGAACGGGAGATTCGATGGTTCATCAGTCCCGGACGAATTCAAAATCATAATGAGAAGGGCGTGACCATGTCCGACACCGTCAACTTCACGTTCTCCGACACCATCGCGGGCCGGGTGGCCGGATTCGACCGCGAGGCGCGCGTCTTCACCCTCGTCACCGCCGACGGCCGGCACTTCGCCGTCTCCCTGGACGGCGGGCCGAGCGCCGAGCTGCTGCACAACCTCGGGGAGCCCTACCAGGACGCCTCCGGTCACATCGACGCACTGCTGGAGGAGGGCCGCTACGTCCTGGCGTACGGCATCTTCTATCCGCAGGCGGACGGGCTGCGGTTCGAGGCCAAGCGGCTGGTCTTCACCGGCCGGCAGGCGGACGACCACCGGTTCGAGGAGGCCGGCTGGTGGATCCGGCAGATCCGCGAGATCGCCGCCTTCTACCGCAAGGCCCAGTTCGGCGACGGGCCGATCGACTTCTCCCGGTACCGCACCGAGATCCGGCTCAGCGGCGAGAAGACCGCCAGCCATGTCCAGGAGACGGACACCATCTCCCGGCTGGTCTACGGCATGGCCTCCGCGTTCCTGCTGACCGGCGACGACGAGTACCTGGAGATCGCCGAGCGGGGCACCGAGTACCTGCGCGAGCACATGCGGTTCGTGGACGCCGACGAGAACGTCGTGTACTGGTACCACGGCCTCAAGGTCGACGGAGACGTCGAGACCAAGCTGTTCACCTCGGAGTTCTCCGACGACTACGACGCGCTGCCCGCCTACGAGCAGATCTACGCGCTGGCCGGCCCGATCCAGACGTACCGGATCACCGGCGACCCCCGGATCAAGGCCGACGCGGACGCCACCATCCGGCTCTTCGACCGGTTCTACCTGGACCCGGAGCATGGCGGGTACTTCTCGCACATCGACCCGATCCTGCTCAGCCCGGAGCACGAGTCGCTCGGCCCCAACCGGGCCCGCAAGAACTGGAACTCCGTCGGCGACCACGCACCGGCCTACCTGATCAACCTGTACCTGGCCACCGGTGAGAAGACGTACGCCGACATGCTGGAGTACACCTTCGACACCATCGTCCAGCGCTTCCCCGACCCGGAGCACAGCCCCTTCGTGCAGGAACGGTTCCACAAGGACTGGTCCCACGACACCACGCACGGCTGGCAGCAGAACCGGGCGGTCGTCGGCCACAACCTCAAGATCGCCTGGAACCTGATGCGGATGCACGCGCTGCGTCCCAAGGAGGGCTATCTGGAGCTGGCCACCGCTCTTGGCGAGACCATGCCGGAGTGGGGCGCGGACCGGCAGCGCGGCGGCTGGTACGACGTGGTGGAGCGGGTCCGGGCGGACGGCGAGGACCGGCACCGGTTCACCTGGCACGACCGCAAGGCGTGGTGGCAGCAGGAGCAGGCGATCCTCGCCTACCTCATCCTGCACGGCAGCACGGACCGCGCGGACTTCCAGGGCGAGGCCCGGGACGCCCAGGCCTTCTACAACGCCTTCTTCCTCGACCACGACGAGGGAGCCGTCTACTTCAACGTGCTCGCCAACGGGCTGCCGTACCTGCTCGGGGTCGAGCGGCTCAAGGGCAGCCACTCGATGTCGATGTACCACTCGGCCGAGCTGTGCTACCTGGCGGCCGTCTACAACAACCTGCTGCTGGGGGGCAGCGCCATGGACTTCTGGTTCAAGCCGGACCCCGCACTGGTCGAGGGCCGGGTGCTGCGCGTGGCGCCGGACCTGCTGCCGCGCGGATCCGTGCGCATCGAGTCCGTCGAGATCGACGGCGAACCGCACACCGGCTTCGACGCCGAGGGCCTGCTCGTGTTCCTGCCCGAGACGTCCGGCCGGGTCAAGGTCAAGGTCCGGCTGGCCCCGGTGGCCCGGACGGAGGTGGCGGCATGACCGTCAAGCTCAGCTCCCGCACCGAGGGCGACACCGCGGTGGTCGTCCTCGAAGGCGAGATCAACTCCACCACGTCCGGCGGGCTCCAGGCCCAGCTGCTGCCGTTCGTCGGACAGGGCAGCCGGCTGCTGATCGACCTCAGCGGGGTCAGCTACGTCTCCAGCGCGGGCCTGCGCACCCTGCTGATCGTGCACCGCAGGGCCCAGCAGATGCAGACCGGGGTGACCCTGGTCGGCCTGTCGGAGGAGGTCCGGTTCGTGATGTCCGCCACCGGGTTCCTGGACTTCTTCCAGATCGAGGAAGACCTGGACGCCGCACGGGAACGCACGGGCCGATGACCGTCCAGGAGACACGTGAGCGCGTCGACGCGTTCCCCACCCGCCGGATCGGCGGCTACCGGGTCCGGGCCGGACGGCCCTTCCCGTACGGCGCCCATCCGGTCCCGGGGGGAATCAACTTCTCGGTCTACTCCGACCGGGCCACCGCGATGCGTCTTGTCCTCTTCGAGGGGGGCGCCCGCCGCCCCACCGCCGAACTGGAGTTCCCACCGGAGTTCCGCATCGGCAGCGTGTACGCGATGACGGTCTTCGACCTGGACGCGGAGAACCTGGAGTACGGCTTCCGCGCCGACGGCCCCTTCGACCCGGAGGCCGGCGACCGGTTCGACGCCGGCAAGGTGCTCAGCGACCCCTACGCCCGGCTGGTCTCCGGCCGGGACGTGTGGGGGCGGGAGCCGGACTGGGACGACGTCTACCCCTACCGCGCCAAGGTTCTCGACGAGGACTTCGACTGGGGCGACGACATCCCGCTCGGCATCCCCACCGAGGACCTGGTCGTCTACGAGACCCACGTCCGCGGCTTCACCCGGCACCCCTCGTCCCAGGTGAGCGCCCCGGGCACCTACGCGGGCCTGCGGGAGAAGATCCCCTACCTGAGGGACCTCGGCGTCAACTGCGTCGAGCTGCTGCCGGTGTTCGAGTTCGACGAGCTGGACAACCCGCGCACCGACCCGGCCACCGGCGGCCGGCTCCACAACTACTGGGGCTACAACACCGTCTCGTTCTTCGCGCCCAAGGCCGGCTACGCGGCCACGGGCCGATTCGGGATGCAGGCCGACGAGTTCAAGACCCTCGTCAGGGAGCTGCACCGGGCCGGCATCGAGGTCATGCTCGACGTGGTGTTCAACCACACCGCCGAGGGCAACGAGCACGGCCCGACCATCTCGTTCCGCGGCCTGGACAACGCCACGTACTACATGCTCACGCCCCGGGGCGAGTACTACAACTTCAGCGGCACCGGCAACACCGTCAACTGCAACCACCCCGTGGTCCGTGACTTCGTGCTGTCCTGTCTGCGCTACTGGGTGTCCGAGTACCACATCGACGGCTTCCGCTTCGATCTCGCGGCCATCCTCGACCGGGCGCCCGACGGCACCCCGCTGCCCAACCCACCGCTGCTGGAGCAGCTGGCCCACGACCCGATCCTGCGCCACACCAAGCTGATCGCCGAGGCCTGGGACGCGGCCGGCCTCTACCAGGTGGGAGCCTTCCCCAACTACGGCCGCTGGTCGGAGTGGAACGGCCAGTACCGGGACACCGTGCGCCGGTTCGTCAAGGGCGAGCCGGGCCTGGTCGGCGAGCTGGCCACCCGCCTGGCCGGCTCCCCCGACCTGTACCGGGGCCGCACCGCCTCGGCGTCGGTCAACTTCGTCACCGCACACGACGGATTCACCCTCAACGACCTGGTGTCGTACAACGACAAGCACAACGAGGCCAACGGCGAGGACAACCGGGACGGCGGGAACGACAACCACAGCTGGAACTGCGGCGAGGAGGGGCCGAGCGCCTCCGCGCACGTCCGGGACCTCAGGGTGCGCCAGATGAAGAACCTGCTGGGCATCCTGCTCTCCAGCCAGGGCGTTCCGATGATCCTGGCCGGTGACGAGGTCGGGCGCACCCAGCTCGGCAACAACAACGGCTACTGCCAGGACAACGAACTCTCCTGGTTCGACTGGGGACTCGTCGAGGCCAACACCGAACTGCTGGAGTTCACCCGGCGCCTGATCGCCTTCCGGCACGCCCACCCGGTCCTGCGCTCCACCGACCACCCCGTCGGCTACGACCGGGTCGGCAGCGGCTTTCCCGACGTCAGCTGGCACGGCGTACGGGCCTGGCAGCCGGACTGGTCCGCGCACAGCAGGGTGCTCGGTCTGATGCGGTGCGGCCGGCACGCCAAGGGCGGCACGGTCGCCGACGACCACGTCTACCTCGCCGTCAACGCCCACTGGGAGTCGCACGACCTGGAGCTGCCCGGCCTGCCCGACGGACAGGCGTGGCATCTGTTCGCCGACACCTCGCTGGCCGCGCCGCACGGCCTGGCCGAGGTGGGCGGCGAGAGCGAGCTGCACCACCCGGGCCGCTACCACCTCGGTCCGCACGCGCTGGTGATCCTCGTCGGCCGGGACCGGCGCGCCGGCTGATCCGCCGCAGACGAGCCGCACAGACGCAAGGCCTCACAGAAGGAGAGCTGTTCATGTCGTTCGACGGAATCCTGAGCGTGTCCGAGGGCATCGCGACCATCGAGATCAAGGGCGAACTCGACGCGTCCACCGCACCCCGCTTCCACGACCTGGTCGACCAGGCCGCCGAGCAGGGCGCCGTCCGGCTGGAGATAGACGCCCGTCACCTCGACTTCATGGCCAGCGCGGGACTGCGCTCGCTGGTCTTCGCCCGCCAGAAGATGGGCGACGAGGTGCGCATCGCCGTGATCGGGGCCACGGAGCCGGTGAGCCGGACCATCCGGCTGGCGGGCTTCGACCACAGCATCGAGCTGATCGACGCCTGAGAGGGGCGGAAGATGGCGATCGACTCCGGAGCCACGTCGGCCAAACACACCGCCGGACACGAGTGGTGCGAGGCGGGCTGTGCCGGGCCGCCGCTCGCCGCCCCCACCGCGGGGCTGCGGATCCCGGCAGACCTCGCCTCCCTGGACCTGGTCGCCGGGTTCGTCCTCGAGCTCGGGCGGTCGGGCCGGCTGAGCAGCAGCGAGACCTACCGGCTCCGGCTGGCGGCCGACGAACTGGCGACCAACATCGTCATGCACGGCTACCGCGGGGCGCCGGGCGACATCTGCGTGGACGGCGCGGTCACCCCGGACCAGGTGTGGGTGCGCTTCGCGGACGACGCCCCGCCCTTCGACCCGCGCGGCGGCATGAAGTCACCCGACCTGGCGATGCCGCTGTCCCGGCGGGCCGTCGGCGGACTCGGGGTCTTCCTGGCGCTGACGGCGGTGGACCGCTTCGACTACGAGCTGGTGGCGGGGCGCAACGTCAGCACGCTGACGATCCACCGCGACCACCACGAATAGATGAGACGAGATGTCACACACGAAGGTGCTGCTTCTTGACGAACACCGCCGGGCCCCGGCCGAGTTGCTGGCCACGCTGGAGACGCTGCGGTTCGAGGTCCGCCGCCGTACCCCGGGCGAGGCGCTCGCGCTGGCCCCGGGCCAGCTCGGCGAGACCGACGTGCTGCTCGCCTCCGCCCGGCTCGCACCCGCCACGGTGAAGGCCGTCGTACGGCGGCTGGACGACGAGGGACGGCAGCCGACCGTCGTGGCGTTCGCCGAGCACGAGCTGCACCTGCTCGGCGGGCACGTCCAGGCTGGCTCCGACTATCTCGTGCCCCCCTTCCATCCGGAACTGGTCCGCGCCCGGCTGCGCACCTGCCACGAGCACGCCGAGTTCAGCCGGACCCTGGAGGACGTGGCCGCCCACGCCGAACTCCTCAGTTACGAACGCGAGCTGGAGATCGGCCGGGAGATCCAGCTGGGCTTCCTGCCGGACACCCTGCCCAGCCCCGAGGACTGGGAGATCGACGTCCGCTTCCGGCCCGCCCGCACGGTCGCCGGGGACTTCTACGACGTCTTCGAGCTGGTCAACCGGCGCCGGCTGGCACTGGTCGTGGCCGACGTCTGCGACAAGGGCGTGGGCGCCGCCCTGTTCATGGCGCTGATCCGCAGCCTGCTGCGGCACACCGCAGAACAGAGCGGACTGCAGAACCTGATCGCCGCCGACGTGCTGAACGAGTCCACCGTCTGGGAGGAGCAGACCCGCGCGATCCCCGTCGTCGGCGCGACCCCGCTGCTCAACGCGGTGGTCGGCACCAACAACTACCTGACCCGCAACCACATCAGGCAGGGCTACTTCGCCACGCTCTTCTTCGGCGTCCTCGACCCGCTCACCGGCAACCTCGTCTACATCAACGGCGGCCACAACCCGCCGGTCCTGGTCAGTGCCGACGGCGCCGACCCGGTGCTCCTGGAGCCCACCGGGCCGGCCGTCGGCGTCATCCCCGACGTCACCTTCTCGCTCGGCTACGCGCAGATCAGCCCCGGCGACACCCTCTTCATCTACACCGACGGGGTGACCGAGGCGCGCTCCGGGACGGGACGCTTCTTCGGCAACGAACTGATGCTCAAGCAGCTGACCGAGGCGGCCGTGCGCGGCGAGGAGCTCCTCGACCACATGGACGGCGTGCTCAACGAGTTCGTCGGCCCCGCCGAGCAGTCGGACGACATCACCATGATGGCCGTGCACCGGCGCAACTCCTGACGGAATCCCGGGTGGAGACCATGTCGCAGATCATCACCGTGCACTCGTACCGGGGCGGTACGGGCAAGTCCAGCACGGCCGCCAACCTGGCGGTGCTCCTGGCCTCCTCCGGACACCGGGTCGCACTGGTGGACACCGACATCCAGACGCCCGCCCTGGACGTCATGTTCGGGGACGCGCTCGGCACGGTCCGGCGCTCCCTGAGCGACTACCTGATCGGGCGGTGCGAGATCGAGGACGCCGCCTACCCGGCGGAGGCGGACGCCGGGCACGACGGCTTCTTCGTGGTGCCGGCCCGGAGCCGGGCCGCGGGCATCAACGAGATCATGGGGCGCGGCTACGACGTCGGACTGCTCCGGGAGGGCTTCGACCGGCTGATCGACTCGCTCGCCCTCGACGTGCTGCTCCTCGACACCCACGCCGGCTTCAACAACGAGACGGTGACCTCGATGGCCAGCTCGGACGCCCTGGTGGTGGTCACCCGGGCGGACCGGCTGGACATGGCGGGCGCCGCCGAGACGATGTCGCTCGCCGAGCGCCTGGGCTGCGGGCAGCTGAGCGTGGCGGTGAACCTGGTGCCGGCCGGGACGGCGCCGGAGCCACTGCGCGCGAAGGTGGAGAACGCCTTCGGCACCCGGATCACCGTGGCGCTGCCCTACGCCCCCGAGATGGCCTCGCTGGCCGGGGAGCGGCTGTTCAGTACGGCCTATCCGCACCATCCGCTGGTGGCGGGCTACCGCCGCATCATCGCCGACGTGAGCAACGGGACCACGGCGCTGCGCCGGCCTGCGCCGCATCCCCGTTCCCTGCCCTGACCCCGGTGTGCGCAAGAGCCGGGTCCACGACCTCAGAGCCCGTGTCACACCGGCTCTTACTTCGGTGCCAGGAGGCATGACCATGCAAGGCAAGTCCGACGTCCGTCGGCCGGCCCCCACCGTCGGCCGGATACCCGTGCGGGACGTCCGCCCCCAGGTGGACGCGGGCCGCCGCCCCGCTCGCGCCGTGCCCGGCGAGCTGTTCGAGGTGTCCGCCACGGTCTTCCGGGAGGGACACGACGCGGTCGCCGCGAACGTCGTCCTGACCGACCCGGACGGCGTGCCCGGACCCTGGACGCCCATGCGGCTCATCGCCCCGGGCACCGACCGGTACGCCGCGCAGGTCTCGGCCGACCGGGAGGGCGAGTGGACGTACCGGGTCGAGGCGTGGACCGATCCCCTGGCCACCTGGCGGCACACCGCGAGGATCAAGATTCCGGCCCGGATCGATGTGGAGCTGGTGCTGGCGGAGGGCGCGCTGCTGCTGGAGCGCGCGCTGCACAAGCTCCCGGCCGACGGTCCGCAGCGGGCCCGCGAGGCGCTGGAGGCGGCGCGCGACCGGCTCCTGGACGGCACGCTCGCCCCCGACGACCGGCTCGCCGCGGCCCTCGACCCCGAGGTGACCGGCACCCTGGCCGCCCGTCCGCTGCGCGAGCTGGTGACCTCCTCCGCCGAGCTGCCGCTGCGCGTCGACCGGGAGCGGGCGCTGTCCGGGTCCTGGTACGAGTTCTTCCCGCGCTCCGAGGGGGCCGTGCCGGCCACGGTGAACGCCGAGGGCGTCCTGGAGCCGCCCCGCTCGGGGACCCTGCGCACCGCGGCCGAGCGGCTGGAGGCGGTCGCCGCAATGGGCTTCGACGTGGTGTACCTGCCGCCGGTCCACCCCATCGGCACCACCCACCGCAAGGGCCGCGGCAACACCCTGGCCGCGGGCCCGCACGACCCGGGCTCGCCGTGGGCGATCGGCTCCCCGGCCGGCGGCCACGACGCCGTCCACCCGGACCTCGGCACCCTCGACGACTTCGACCACTTCGTCGCCCGGGCAGGTGAACTCGGCCTGGAGGTGGCGCTGGACTTCGCGCTCCAGTGCTCCCCGGACCACCCCTGGGTCACCGAGCACCCGGAGTGGTTCCGGCACCGGCTCGACGGGTCGATCGCGTACGCCGAGAACCCGCCGAAGAAGTACCAGGACATCTACCCCCTCGACTTCGACACCGAGCCCGAGGGGCTGTACGCGGAGTGCCTGCGCGTGCTGCGCCACTGGATGGCGCACGGGGTGCGGATCTTCCGCGTCGACAACCCGCACACCAAGCCCGTCTGGTTCTGGGAGCGGCTCATCGAGGAGGTCCACTCCACCGACCCCGACGTGCTCTTCCTCGCCGAGGCGTTCACCCGCCCCGCGATGATGCACAGCCTGGCCCGGATCGGCTTCCACCAGTCGTACACGTACTTCACCTGGCGCAACTCCAAGGAGGAGGTCGAGTCCTACCTCTCCGAGCTGGCCGGGCTCGGCGGCGAGGAGAGCGCGGCCTACCTGCGGCCGAACCTCTTCGTGAACACCCCGGACATCCTCAACGCCTTCCTGCAGTACGGCGGCCGCGCGGCCTTCGCGGTCCGTGCCGTGCTCGCCGCGACGGCCGCCCCCGCCTGGGGTGTCTACGCGGGCTACGAGCTGTACGAGAACGTGCCCGCCGGACCCGGCAGCGAGGAGTACCTCGACTCCGAGAAGTACCAGTACCGGCCCAGGGACTGGAAGGCGGCCGACGCCTCCGGTGACACCCTCGCCCCGCTGATCACCACGCTCAACCGGCTGCGCCGGAACCACCCCGCCCTGCGCCAGCTGCGCAACCTGCGCTTCCACCGGGCGGACAACGACGCGGTGGTCTGCTTCTCCAAGCGCGTCGGGGACGACTGGGTGCTGGTGGTCCTCAACCTCGATCCGCACACCGTGCGGGAGACGACGGTCCACCTCGACCTGCCGGCCCTCGGTCTCGACCGCGCCGACACCTTCGACGCGCACGACGCGCTGACCGGCGAGACGTACCGCTGGGGCCGCGAGAACTACGTACGCCTCGATCCGCAGCACCAGGTCGCCCACCTCATCACGGACAGGACGCACCTCTCGTGAACCCGCCGGTTTCCCCCCACCCCGTCCGGACGGCCCCCGCACGGCTGCCGGCCACCGATCTCAAGCGACTGACCACCGGCGAGGCCGGCGATCCCCACGCGCTGCTCGGCCCGCACCCGGGACCCGACGGCGTGACCCTGCGCGTCCTCAAACCGCTCGCCGAAGCGGTGTGGGCGACCGATGCGGCCGGGGACGTCCTGGCCGAGCTGAGCCACGAGGGCGGCGGCGTCTTCTCCGGACTGCTGCCCGACGGCACCTCGGACTACCGGCTCCGGGTGCGGTACGCCGAGTGCGAGTGCGAGACGGACGACCCGTACCGCTTCCCGCCCGTGCCGGGGGAGCTGGACCTGTACCTGATCGCCGAGGGCCGGCACGAGCGGCTGTGGACCGTGCTGGGCGCGCAGGTGCGCGAGCACCGGTCCGTCACCGGCACCGCGTTCGCGGTGTGGGCGCCGAACGCCCGCGCCGTGCGGGTGGTCGGGGACTTCAACCACTGGGACGGCGCCGGGCACCCCATGCGGTCGCTGGGCGCCACGGGCGTGTGGGAGCTGTTCGTGCCGGGCGTCGGCGACGGCTGCCGGTACAAGTTCGAGATCCTCGGGCCCGACGGCACCTGGCGGCAGAAGGCCGACCCGCTCGCCCGCTCGGCCGAGGCCGCGCCCGGCACCGCCTCCGTCGTCTTCACCTCCGGCCACCGCTGGACGGACGCCGAGTGGATGGCGGCCCGCGGCCGGCGGCGCGCCGAACGGGCGCCGATGAGCGTGTACGAGCTGCACCTCGGCTCCTGGCGGCCGGGCCGTACCTACCGCCAGCTCGCCACCGAACTGCCCGGCTACGTCAAGGCGCTGGGCTTCACCCACGTCGAGTTCCTGCCCGTCGCCGAGCATCCGTTCCGCGGCTCCTGGGGCTACCAGGTCACCTCGTACTACGCGCCCATGGCCGCGCTCGGCACCCCCGACGACTTCCGGTACCTGGTCGACGCGCTGCACCGGGCGGGCATCGGCGTGCTCCTCGACTGGGTGCCGGCGCACTTCCCGAAGGACGACTGGGCGCTGGCCCGGTTCGACGGCGCCCCCCTGTACGAGCACCCCGACCCGCGCCGGGGCGAACACCCCGACTGGGGCACCCTCGTCTTCGACTACGGCCGCGAGCAGGTGCGCAACTTCCTGGTCGCCAACGCCCTGTACTGGTGCACGGAGTTCCACGTCGACGGCCTGAGGGTGGACGCCGTCGCCTCGATGCTCTACCTCGACTACTCGCGGCCCGAGGGCGGCTGGCTGCCCAACGCGTACGGCGGCCGGGAGCACCTGGAGGCGGTGGAGTTCCTGCAGGAGATGAACGCCGCCGTCTACCGCAGCTGCCCCGGGGTGGTCACCGTCGCGGAGGAGTCCACCGCCTGGGAGGGCGTGACCCGGCGCACCGACCACGGCGGGCTCGGCTTCGGGTTCAAGTGGAACATGGGCTGGATGCACGACTCGCTGCTCTACATGGGCAAGGACCCGGTGCACCGGCAGTACCACCACCACGCGCTGACCTTCCCCATGGTGTACGCGTACGCCGAGAACCACCTGCTGCCGATCAGCCACGACGAAGTGGTCCACGGCAAGGGCTCGTTGCTCGGGAAGATGCCCGGCGACCCCTGGCAGAGGTTCGCCGGCGTACGGGCGTACCTGGCCCTCATGTGGGGCTTCCCCGGCAAGCATCTGCTCTTCATGGGCCAGGAGTTCGCCCAGGAGGGCGAGTGGTCGCACGATGCGGGCCTGGACTGGAGGGCCCTCGCACACGCCCCGCACGCGGGCGTCCGGGACCTGGTCCGCGACCTCAACGCGCACTACCTCCGGCTGCCCGCCCTGTGGGACCTGGACGCCGACCCCGAGGGCTTTCGCTGGCTGGACGCGGACGCGGCCGAGGACAACGTGTACTCCTTCGTCCGTCACGACACCGACGGCACCCCTCTGGTGTGCGTGCACCACTTCCAGCCGAGCGTGCGCCACGGCTACCGCATCGGCCTGCCCGCCGGCGGCGAGTGGACCGAGATCCTCAACACCGACACGGACCGCTACGGCGGCTCGGGCGTGGTCAACGCCGAGCCGCTGCACGCCACTCCGGTCCCCTGGCAGGGCCAGGAGTGGAGCACCGAGGTCACCCTGCCGCCCCTCGGTGTCCTCTGGCTGCGGCCGCGGCACCGGGCCGCGGACGGCGAACGACACGACGAGGGGACGTACGCATGACCGAGTACCTGTGGGACGAGTACCGCCGCATCCTCGGCGGGGCGCGCACCATCGCGGTGGTGGGCGCCTCGGCGGAGCCGGGCAAGTCCGCGCACGAGATCCCGGCCTACCTCCAGCGCAAGGGGTTCACCGTCATCCCGGTCAACCCGCACCACCGCGAGGTGCTGGGCCGGCCGTGTTTCGCCTCGCTGCTCGACATCGGCGAACCCGTCGACGTGG
The DNA here is from genome assembly GCF_040630895.1 of Streptomyces sp. NPDC005728. Taxonomy (NCBI): domain Bacteria; kingdom Bacillati; phylum Actinomycetota; class Actinomycetes; order Kitasatosporales; family Streptomycetaceae; genus Streptomyces; species Streptomyces sp. NPDC005728. The sequence continues at coordinate 91,066 of NZ_JBEXYL010000021.1, read as the reverse complement.
TCGACGTGTTCCGGCCGGCGCCCGAGACCCCTGCCGTGGCCCGGCAGGCCCTGGAGATCGGGGCGCGGGCGCTGTGGCTGCAGCTCGGCATCGTGTCCGACGAGGCCCGGGACATCGCCGAGGCGGGCGGACTGCGCGTGGTCATGAACCGCTGCCTCGGAGCGGTCCACGCGGAGCTGGAGCTGGCCGGGGCACTGAGCCGCACCACGTGAGAAGGAGACGTACGCATGAGGCTCGTCGACACCATCGTCGTGGGGGGCGGCCCGGCCGGTCTCTCCGCGGCGCTCTACCTGGCCCGCTACAACCGTGAGGTCCTGGTCTTCGACACGGGCCACGGGCGCTCGACACACCACCAGACCAACCACAACTACCTCGGTTTCCCGGACGGCATCCCGACCGTCGACCTGCGCAAGCTCGGCCGGGAACAGCTCTCCCGGTACGCGAACGCCCGGGTCCTGCACCACCTGGTCACGCACGCCGAGGGCGATGCCGAGCGGGGCTTCACGGTCCGTTCCCAGGGGCACTCCTGGCGGGCCCGGGCGCTGGTGCTGGCCACCGGCGTCCTCGACCACTTCCCCCACTTCGAGGGCTGGGAGTCGTACGTCGGCCGGTCGATGTTCTGGTGCATCACCTGCGACGGGTACGAGAACCGGGGGCGGAGCATCCTGGTCGTCGGCCACACCGACGCGGCCGCCGGCGAGGCCATGCAGCTGCACAGTCTCACCGACCGGGTGCAGGTGCTGACCAACAGCCGGAGCGACGAGATCAGCCCGAAGTTCCGCCGCCGCCTGGAACGCGCCGGCATCCCCGTGGTGCACGACCGGATCGGGGAGGCCGAGGGCGCGGACGGGATGCTCTGCGCCGTGGTGACCCGCGAGGGCCGCCGCCTCGAACTGGACGCGCTCTTCTCCATCCAGGGCGCCACCCCCGAGACCACGCTCGCCCGGCAGCTGGGCGTCCGGCTCGCTCCCACCGGATACGTCGAGGTGGATTCCGAGCAGAAGACCAGCGTGCCGGGCGTCTACGCGGCCGGCGACCTCACCGCGCTGCACTCCCACCAGGTGACGGCTGCCGTCCACGAGGGGGCGCAGGCGGCGTCGGCCGCCAACTACTTCCTGCATCCGCCGGAGCTGAAGGCGGACTGAGACCGTATGTGGCTCGGCTCAGCGGCGGGCGCCCTGGATCTGGGCGGCCGCCTCGGCCAGGCGGGACAGGTCGTCCGCGGTCAGGGTGAGGTCCGCGGCGGCCGTGTTCTGCTCCAGGTAGCCGACCCGCTTGGTGCCCGGGATGGGAACGATGTCGGCGCCCTGGGCGTGCACCCAGGCCAGCGCGATCTGGCCGGGCATGACGTCGTGGGCGGCGGCGATCTCCCGGATCACGTCGACGACCTTCTGGTTGGCGTCGATGTTCTCCTGCGCGAACCGCGGCATGTTGCGACGCATGTCGTTCGCGGCCATGGTGTCCCGGCTGGTGACCGCACCGGTCAGGAAGCCCCGGCCGAGCGGCGAGAAGGGGACCAGGCCGATACCCAGCCGGCGGGCCGTGGGCAGGACCTCCGCCTCGATGTCGCGGCTCCACAGCGAGTACTCGCTCTGCACGGCCGTGATCGGGTGCACGGCGTGGGCGCGCTCGAGTTCGTCGGCGGACACCTCGGAGACCCCGATGTAGCGGACCTTGCCCGCCTGCACCAGCTCCGCCATGGTGCCGATGGACTCCTCGATGGGCGTCTTCGGGTCGACCCGGTGCAGGTAGTACAGGTCGACGTGGTCCATGCCGAGGCGCTGGAGCGATTCGTCGATGCAGCGGCGGATGTAGTCCGGGTCGGCCTGCAGCAGCATGCCCGCGCCGGGCTTCACGTCGACGATGCCGCACTTGGTGGCGAGGACCACGTCGTCCCGGTGCTCGCGCAGCGCGTAGCCGACCAGCTTCTCGTTCGCGCCGACGCCGTACAGGCCGGTCGCCCCGTACACGTTGGCCGTGTCGATCAAAGTCACGCCCAGATCGAGGGCCCGGTGGATGGTCCTGATCGACTCCTCGTCGTTGCCGACTCCGTACGACTGGCTCATGCCCATGCAGCCGAGTCCCTGTGCGGAGACCCGCAGACCCTGGCTTCCCAGAGCGACCTGACGCATCAGTGTTTCCCTTCGTGGTGGTGGAACCAGTGGCTGAACCGGCGGCCCACCGCATGGCCGCCCGTCAGCAGGTAGAACGCGTGCGCGAGCCCGGTGCGGCGGCCGTGCCGCACCCACAGGAAGTGGTGGTGGGGCCGGCTGTCGTGCGGGTTCGGAAGTGCATGGACCAGGACGAACGACACCAGCGTAAGCGCCGCCATGAGCAACAGGGAGGATTGATAGGCGACTTGGTAACGGCTTGACGCTGCGTCCGTGCCCGGGTGGGCGCCGAGGACGGAGAAGACCGTACCGATTCCGGCCACCCCGAGGGCCTGGCCGATCTGGAACGCGGTGGTCAGCGCACCCGAGGCGGAGCCCTTGTCGGTGGGGCGGATGCCGGTCAGGACGACCCCGATCAGCGGGGACATCGTCAGGCCCTGGGCCGTGCCGATCAGCAGCAGGGGCAGGGCCAGCTCGCCCGCCGACAGGCCCGATCCGGCGCCGCGCACGGTGGCCCAGGCGGCAATCAGGCCGCCGAGCAGCAGGACGTGCCCGAGGACCAGCACGGACCGGCCGAGCCGCGGCACGAGCCGGGGCACCAGCAGCGAGGAGGCGAAGAACGCGATGCCGACGGGGGCGAAGGCGAGCCCCGCCTGCAGCGGGTCGAGGCCGAGGCCGACCTGGAAGGTCAGCGAGGTGTAGACGGCGAGGCCGACGATGGTGATGAAGTACAGGACGCCGATGGCGATGCCCACGGCGAACGCCCGCTGCCGGAACAGGGACGGGCGCAGCAGCGGGGTGCGGCCGGTGCGGTCCAGGCGCTGCTCGTACCGGATGAAGAGGGTGAACGCGGGGACGGTCGCGGCGAACATCGCCCAGGTCCACCAGGCCCAGCCCGCGCCCGGGCCGATGAGCAGCGGCAGGACGAGCAGCAGCAGGGCGCCGCCGAGCAGGCCGGTGCCGACGAGGTCGATGTGGGCGCGCCCGGCGGGTCGGTCCGGTGCCATGACACGGCGGCCGGTGAACAGTGCGGCGGTGCCGAGCGGGACCAGCACCAGGAAGGCCGGGCGCCAGGCCAGCCCGGCCAGGTTCAGCTGGATCAGGGCGCCGCCGACGAGCTGGCCGACGACGATGGCCACGCCGATGGTGGCGCCGAACAGGCCCAGTGCGAAGTTGCGTTCGGCGCCCTCGAAGGTGTCCTGGATGATCGACAGGATCTGCGGGTAGATCATTGCGGCGCCGAAACCCTGGACCAGGCGGGCGCCGATGAGGACGGGCGCGTTGGGTGCGAAGCCGCTGACCAGCACGGCGGCGGTGAACAGGACGAGCCCGCCGAGCAGCACGCGGCGCCGCCCCAGCACGTCACCGAGCCGGCCGCCGGTGATCAGGAAGACGGCGTACACCAGTCCGTACCCGGCGACGACGAACTGCACGGCACCGAAGCCGACGTGCAGGGTCTGCTGGAGTGACGGCATCGCGAGGTTGGCGATGGAGACTCCGCCGACGACGAGGAAGGTGCAGGTGAGTCCCACGGCGAGGACGAACCAGCGGGCGCGGCCGACCGGTGCGTCGGCGGTGGGTGCGTCCTGGTCGAGTGCCCCAACCGATGCTCCGGTGGCCGGTGCCGTCATGCGGACGCCAGGGCCAGGACCGTCGCCACGGCCGTGTCCGTGGCGGAAGCCGGGTTCTGGCCGGTGACCAGGCGGCCGTCGGTCACCGCGTGGGCGCTGAACTCGGCGGCGCTCTCGTGTTTGCCGCCCAGGTCCTCCAGGGCGGTCTGGAGGGCGAACGGGACGATGCCGGTGAGGCCGACCGCGGCCTCCTCGGCGTTGGTGAAGGCGGTCAGCCGCTTGCCCTCGACCAGCGGGCGGCCGTCGGAGAGCCGCACCCCGACCAGCGCCGCCGGGCCGTGGCACAGGGCCGCGACGACACCGCCGGCCTCGTAGACGTCCCGGGCGAGCGCGGCCAGGGCCTCGTTGCCGGGGAAGTCCCACATGGTGCCGTGGCCGCCCGCGAAGAAGACCGCGTCGTAGCCGGCCGGGTCCACGTCCTCGGGGCGGAGCGTGTCGGCCAGCTTCGCACGCATCTCCGGGTCGTCGAGGAACGACTTCTGGACCGCGTCGTTCTCGTCCACGCCCGAGGCCGGGGGGCGGCCGCCGCGTACGGAGGCGAGGTCGACGCGATGGCCGGCCTCGGTGAACACCCGCCAGGGATGGGCGACTTCGGGCATGTAGTAGCCGGTGCTGCGACCGGTGTCGCCCAGCTCCGAGTGGCTGGTGACGACGATGAGGATCTTCTTCGTACGGGACATGGTCGTTCTCCTGCGGGGGGCTTCAGGCCTGGGTGGCGGAGAGGTTGCGGAAGCGGGGGCCGTAGAACACCGGACGGTCGAGATCGGTGTAGTTGTGCAGGAAGCCGAACTCGGCCGGGTACAGGCGCGGCAGGTCGTCGATGAGTGCCGGCGGGATCTGGCGCTGCATGAAGGTGAAGGAGGAGAACACCCGCAGCTTCATCATGTTGTGGACGGCTTCGCCGAAGGTCGGCCACTGCTGGTCGGGGTCGCCGTTCCACATCGCGTCGAGGTGGGCCATCATGGCCGTGTAGTCCTGGTCGAAGACGAGCAGCGCCTCCGTGATCTCCTTGCCGTCGGGGTCCTCGGCCAGCAGCTTGTCGTAGCCGTCGGCCGGCACGGCGAGGGTGTTGACCACCGAGGGCCAGTCGATCTTCGCGCCCTGGAAGTGCACGGCCTCGGTCTCGGGAGTCAGCTCGACCGCCGGCTCCGGCTCACGGTAGGTGCGCCCGTACCAGAGCTCCGCGAACTTCCCGTAGTGGGACTCCTCGTGCTGGTAGGCGGCGCCGGCCCGGATCGTCCCGCTGGTCGCGCCCTCCCCCTGCTCCAGGATCTCGTCGATGCCCTCGACCAGCTGGTCCACCGGGTCGACTCCCGGCGTCGGCACGATGGTCTTGAAGCCGATGTTGTCGCCGACCTGGTTGGCGACCCCGCCCCCCTGCACGGCGGCGCGGAGTTCGGCGGCGTTGGCGACGATGGCGTCCTTGATCTGGGCGTAGAGCTTGCCGATGGTCGGGAAGTCCTCGTGGCCGTACTCCTCGGGCAGCAGGAAGAGCGGGGACTCCAGCCGCATGAAGTTGCGCAGCTGCGGCTTGGAGAGCTTGGCGAGCCCGATGTGCAGGTCCGGCTCCACGCCACCGGGCAGGCCGTGCGACGGGAACTTCGGGTCGAGGTCCTTGATCCGGGGCCGGCCGCCGATCGCGGCGAGCATGTTGGCGGCGATGGACATGTGCACCATCTCCTCCATCAGCACGCTGCGGATGGTGTTGTAGCTGGTGAAGTTCTGCACCTCCAGCGAGAGCATCGCCGATGTGTAGACGGGCAGGGTGGAGTGCTCCAGCTCGATCGCCGTCTGGAGTGCGGAGCGGATCCAGGCGACGTTGCGCCGGACCGGGGCCTTGACGGTCGCGTCCTCGGCGGTGGTCATGGCTCGCTTCCTTTCATCGTGTGAACAAGGTGAGGGGAAGTGACGGGTACTGCCCTGTCGTTCAGGCGTTCTGGGGTGTCCTCGCCCGGCTGAGCAGGGTCACCAGGAGCAGCGAGCCGAGACCGAGCGCGACGACACCGAGGCCGATCCGGTGCATCGAGCCCAGCGTGCCGAGCACGGCGACGCCCAGCGCCGAGCCGGCCTGGCGGGAGGCGTTCAGCGCCCCTTGGGCGGTGGCGGCGAAACGCTGCGGCGCGGCCGTCGCCATGTCGGCGGTCGAGGCCGGGATCGCCGTGGTGGCGCACAGGGCGAGGGCCAGCTGGGCCGCGACGAGAAGCGCGAGGGGAGTCTCGGTCCCGGAGAAGGAGAGGATCAGGCCGGAGACGGCACCGGCGGCGAGGCCGAAGAGGATGAGCGGCCGGGTGCCGATCTTCGCGACCAGGCGGCCGGTGAAGAACGGCAGCACCGCGAGCGGCAGCGTCATGGGCAGGAACGCGAGCCCGGTCTGGAGCGCCGACATGTCCCGCTCCTCGACCATCCACTGGGTCATCGCGAACAGCAGTCCGTAGAACGCGAACGAGGCGGCGGAGCCGGCCACCAGGTCGGCCCGCACCCGCGACAGCGAGAGCACCGCCGGGGGCAGCGCCGGATCCTGGGCACGGCGTTCCACGACGGCGAGCAGGACGAAGGCCAGTACAGCGATCGCGATGGCGGTCATCGGCACGGCACGCGCCCAGCCGTCGGTGCCGCCGTCGACGAGGCCGAAGGTGAGCGAGCCGAGGCCGACGATGGACAGCAGCAGGCCCGGATAGTCGATCGGCCTGTGGGCGGCCGGGCGGTCGGCCGACAGGTTCCTCGCCAGCACCACGGTGATCAGCGCGATCGGCGGGTTGACGAGGAAGACCAGCTGCCAGCCGCCGAGGGCGACCAGGGCGCCGCCGAGCACGGGGCCCGAGACGAGACCGAGGGCGCTGATCGCCGCCCAGGCACCGACGGCGCGGGAGCGCTTGGCGGGGTCCGGATACAGCCCGGCGAGCAGGGCGAGCGAAGCGGGCACCAGTCCCGCCGCGGCGACGCCCAGCAGGGCGCGACCGGCGATGAGCAGCCCGGCGGAGTCCGCCGCCGCGCACAGCGCCGAGATGATGCCGAACGAGATCAGGGCGGCACGGTAGATCCGGCGCGGTCCCCAGCGGTCCGCGATGGAACCGGCGGCCAGCATCAGGCCGGCGAACACCACGGTGTACGCATCCACCGTCCACGGCAGCGCACTTGCCGAGGCGTGCAGATCGTCGCGCAGGTCCGGAACCGCAACGTTCAGGATGGAGGCGTCGAGCAGGACCAGGAAGTTGCCCACCACGATGCCGATGAAGCGACCCGCCGTGCGGGGGCTCCGTCGTGCCCCCCGGCTCTCGCCGGACGGCCGAGTCAGCAGTTCAGAGCTCTCGGATGTCATGGCGCCAGGCTTCCCGGCCCGCGTGCGGGCGGCCAGAAACCCGGGTGGACTTCGTGAACTCGGCCTGATGCGCATGCGGTGGGCGGACGCCGCCGCAGCTCCGACCGGACTGACGGATGCCGCGCGTTCCCTGCAGATCGGAAAGCGCCGTCGAGTTCAGGAAGTAGTCGCGGGAGGCTCTGAGGATATTCCGGGCCGCGCTAGCTTCGCCACCAGAGACCGGTAATTCCGCGCAGTGCCCGAGCACGGGGCGAATGCCGCGGTCCGGTAATCCGGAGTGGAGCGGAGAAGGATTCCATGACTGAGATCAAGAGTATCGCGGTGCTCGCGTACGACCGCTGCAGCGAGTCGGACACCATCATTCCCTGGGAGATCCTGATCGGTGTCGCGGTCTATCTGAAGGAAACGACCGGCGAGGACATCGAGGTCAAGCTGGTGGCCCTGGAAGAGGGCCCGGTCACCATGCAGATGGGCGCGAAGGTCGAGCCGCACGCGGTGCTCCAGGACGACGACCTCTACGACGTGCTCTACATCCCCGGCGGTCGCGGCTCCGGTGTCGCCACCAAGAACGAGCGGATCCTCGACACGATCCGGCACCACCACGTCAACGGCAGGTTCATCGGCGCCAACTGCGTCGGCGTCGGCATCCTGCAGCGCGCCGGCATCCTCGGCAAGACCCCGGTGACCTGCAGCCCGCCCATCTCCCGGCGGCTCAAGGAAGAGGGCGCCAACGTCGTGGAGCCGCGCCGTATGTGGCTCGGCGCTCCCGAGGACCGCATCTGGACCACCGCCGGTGCCGCGTCGATCAACGCCGGCACCCTCGCGATGGTCAACCACCTGTTCGGCGACGAGGTCGGCCGGGAGATGTCGATGTGGTTCGACACCCGTGCCGCCGAGGGACACGCCCTGTTCGGCCCGGTGGGCACCGAGCTGTTCGGATACCCCGAGGCCGAGGCCAAGATCCAGGACGAGACCGCGGACATCCTGCTGCCGCCGCTGCACTGACCCCCGCCGGCCGAGCAGACTGGAGGACCAGTGATCACGTGCACCACCGTCCTGGACGTCGCAGAGGGCAGTGAAGAGCCCTTCGAGAAGGTGCTGAAGCTCCTGGTGAAGCGGGTCAGGGAGAACGAGCCCGGTACCCCGGTGTTCGAGTTCGTACGCCACCGGACCACGCCCCGCCGGTATCTGGTCGTCGAGCAGTACGTGGACGACGCGGCACTGGCCGAGCACAGCGCCAAGGAATACCTCAAGGAAATCGTCCCGGAGATGCTGACGTACCTCGCGCAGCCGCCGCAGCTCGACGCGTACGACCCGGTCGATCAGTGAACGGGAAATTCAGGGAGCGGACATGAGCGAGCAGCCCTACTTCCACATCGGAATTGTCGTACCCGATCTGGAGAAGGCGATCGAGTACTACTCGCGGATGCACGGGCTCGATTTCACCAAGCCCGCGCATGTGACAAATCCGCGGCTCGAGGATCCGCACCCGCACGAGCAGGTCGTGCATGTGGCCTTCTCGAAACAGGGCCCGCCGTACTACGAGTTGATCGAGTCCGACGGGGACGAGGGAATCTTCTCCTCCGCCAAGGAGGGCCGGATTCTCTATCTGGGGCTCTGGGAGGCGGACATGGACGGCCGCCTCAAGGCGCTCCAGGCCGAGGGGATCGGTGTCGAAGCGGCGTCCCGGAGCGCTGAGGGCGCCACTCCGGGCTGGATCATCACGGAGCCCGATGCCCTGGGAGTCCGGTACGAGTACGTCGATCTCGCGGAGAAGCAGGCCATCGAGACCTGGATCGAGACCGATGAGTTCCCGGGTCTGTGAACCCGGACCCCGGTAGCGGTTCTGAGAGGGAGAACCCATGAAGTATGACCACATAGTCGTCGGCGCGGGCTCCTCGGGTGCCGTGCTCGCCAGCCGACTCACCGAGAACGCCGACGTCAGCGTCCTGCTCCTGGAAGCCGGACCCGACTGGGCGGACGTCGCCCAGATCCCCGGCGACATCACGAACGCCCGGACCGTGTCCGTGGAGGAGCACGACTGGGGCTACTCGGCCGAGGCCGTGCCGGGCCGCTCGCTGACGTACGCCCGGGGCAAGGTGGCCGGCGGCTGCTCGGCCGTCAACGGTGCCATCGCGCTGCGCGGCATCCCGGCGGACTACGACGAGTGGGCCCAGCTGGGCAACGACTCGTGGTCGTGGAGCGAGCTCCTTCCGTACTTCCGCCGGATCGAGGACGACCAGGACTTCGGCGGGCCGTTCCACGGCAAGGGCGGCCCCACCCCGATCGTCCGGCACACCCGGGACCAGCTGGTCCCGTTCCAGGCGGCCTACCTGGAGGCCTGCATCGACCAGGGCTTCGGCTACGTCGAGGACCACAACGACCCGGAGTCCACCGGCGTCGGCATGATCCCCATGAACCGCCGCGGCGACCTGCGCGTCTCCACCGCGATCGCCTACCTCACCGAGGCCCGCAGGCGGAAGAACCTCACCGTCCGCTCGGGCGCGACCGTGCACCGGGTGCTCTTCGAGGGCACCAGGGCGGTCGGCGTCGAGGTGGAGACCGGCGGCCGGCTGGAGAAGGTCTACGCCGACCAGGTCACCCTCTCCGCCGGCGCACTCAACTCGCCCGCGATCCTGCTGCGTTCGGGCGTCGGCCCGAAGGAGCAGCTGCGTGCCCTCGGCATAGAGGTCGTCCTCGACCAGCCGAACGTGGGCGAGAACCTGATCGAGCACCAGCAGATCACGGTGGGCCTGCTGCCCAAGGAGGGCGTCACCGACCCGGACGACCCGGACGTGCAGGTCCTGGTCCGCTACACCAACCCCGGCTCGCAGAACTTCAACGACATGCAGATGTACTTCGTCAGCCGCTACGTCGCGGTCACCCACCGGCCGATCAGCGTGATGAGCGTGCTGCAGAAGCCGGAGTGCCGCGGCCGGGTCTCGCTCTCCAGCGCCGACCCCACCGTCCAGCCGGACATCTTCCTCAACTCCTACGGCACCGACGCCGACCGCAAGATCGCCCTGGACGGGGTCCGGCAGGCCTGGGACATCGCCAACTCCAAGCAGATCCGGGACCTCTCCAGCGGCCTGTCGGACAAGCTGACGCAGCGCCAGGTCGACGACGACACCCAGCTGCTCCAGTACATCCGGGAGAACTCCGCCACCCTGTGGCACCCGGTCGGCACCACGAAGATGGGCCCGAGCAGCGACGAGAGCGCGGTCGTGGACCAGCGGCTGCGGGTGCACGGCATCGAGAACCTGAGCGTGGTCGACGCCTCCGTGATGCCCACGCACGTCAGCGCCAACCCCAACCTGACCTGCTACGTCATCGGCGAGCGCGCCGCCGAGCGGTTCCTCGCGGACGCCTGAGCGCACGCCGGAGCCACCCGGCACGGGTCCGGACCGCCGGCGCAGTCCCGAGCGGTCCGGGCCCGGTAACCCCATGAAGCCAAAGGAGTTGACCATGGCCGAGATTTCCGACGAGGGCTCCAAGCTCGTCCGGACGTACTACGAGCAGTTCCTGACCGCTCCCGGCGACCTGAAGATCGCGGACGAGATCCTCGCCCCCGACGTGGTGTTCGACAACCCGATCTCCCCGGACGGCATCCACGGCCTGCCGGCGTACAAGGAGTTCGCGCTGCGCTGGTACGGCGGTTTCCCGGACCGTGTCTTCACCATCGACGAGCTGCTGGAGCAGGGGGACAAGGTCGCCGCGTCCTTCACCATCACCGGCACCCACGACGGTGTTTTCATGGGCGCGGCGCCCACCGGCGAGCACATCACGGTCCGCGGTGCGAACATCTTCCGGATCGAGGAGGGGCGCATCAAGGAGGTCCACGCCTTCTTCGACCCGCGCCAGCTGCTCGGCCCGCTCGGCCTGGGAGCGTGAGCCGGTGCCGGCGGCCAAGGGCCGGATCGCGGTCCTGATCGAGGAGCACTTCGACCCGTCCGAGTTCCGTGACTTCAACGCGTACTTCCCCGCCCAGGGGTACGCCGTCGACTACGTCTCCCACCTGTGGGGCCAGCCCTCGCTGACGTTCGGCAGCAACCCCGACCACGGCTACGTCGAGGAGCACGTCACCGTCACCGTCGAGGTGGGCTCGCTCGACCTGGCCGACTACGCGGGCGTGGTCCTGATCGGCGCGTACGCCATGGACCGGCTGCGCTACCAGGTCGAGGTGCCGGGCCCGGGCAGCCGTAACAAGGCGCCTGCCGTGGAGTTCCTGCGCGCCGCGATGGCCGCTCCCGGGTTCAAGGTCGGCACCATCTGCCACTCCCTGTGGCTGCTGTGTGCCGACCGCGCCCTGCTGGAGGGCCGCAGGGTGACCTGCGCCCACAACATCGTCTGCGATGTGGAGAACGCCGGCGCCGAGATCGTCTACGCGGGCAACGGCACCGCGGACCTGGTGATCGACGGCGACCTGATCACGGCCAAGCACCCGCAGGTGACCGGGGAGTTCATGGCCGCCTTCGTCCGCGAGATCGAGGCGGCAGCCTGAGCCCCGTCGCACCACTTCATCTCTACGTACGGAGAAGTGTCATGCCAGAGCAGCAGCAGATCCGCGCCGCCGTCGAGGGGTACGCGGAGAGTTTCGCGAAGCGGGACCGGGAGCGGTTCGCCGCCCTGCTCGCCGCGGACGTGGTCCAGTACGAGCCGGTCGGCGGGCCCGCCAACCGCGGCCGGGCGGCGGTGACCGCCTTCTTCGACGGCGTCTTCGAGGTGATCGACCGCGTCGAGTTCCGTGTCACCGACCTGGTGATCACCGGGGACGAGGCCGCGTTCACCTTCCACATCACCGCCCACAAGAAGGACGGCGGCATCGTCGAGGACCGCGGCATCGACACCTTCCGGGTCGGTGACGACGGCCTGATCACCGAGATCAAGGGCTACCACGACGACGCCCACACCCAGGTCGCCGAGGGCTGATCGGAGTGCGGGGGGTCCTGGGCGCGCCGGAGGCGGGCGTGGCGCGCGGCACGTACACCGGCAAGGTGCGCCTGCACCGGGGGCGGGTGCGGCTCAGGGTGCCCGAAGAGGGGCACCACCGGGCCGCCTCGCCCCTGGAGCTGTTCTTCGACCTGGTCTTCGTGGTGGCCGTCGCGGAGCTGACCGAGGTCCTGCTGCATGCCCCGACCTGGGCGGGCGTGCTGCGCTTCGGGGCGCTGTTCGTCCCGATCTGGTGGACGTGGGTCGGCTACACCTTCTACGCCGACCGCTTCGACAACGACGACCGGATCTACCGGCTCATCATGATCATCGCGATGATGTCGGTCCTCTTCGTGTCGGTGGCCGTACCCCAGGCCTTCACGGGCACCGCCGGGGCGAAACGGTTCGCCCTGGGCTACTTCGTCGTACGTCTGATCCTGCTCGGCCTCTACCTGCGGGCCCACTACCACGTGCCCCGGGCCCGGGCCCTGACCCGGCGCTTCCTGCAGGGCTACGGGCTCGGCGCCGCCGTCTGGGGAGTGTCGGCCCTGCTGCCGGCGCCCTCCTGCTACGCGCTGTGGACCGCGGGCCTGCTGGCCGAGCTGCTCACCCCGATCCTGTCCGCCTCGGCGGTCGCGCGGGTGCCGTTCAACGCCTCCCACATCCCGGAGCGGTTCGGCCTGTTCACCATCATCGTGCTGGGGGAGGTCGTCGCCCTCAACGCGATCGGCATCGCCGCCAGCGGGCTGCGGACCGAGACGCTGGCCGTGGTGGCGGGATCCTTCCTGATCGCCGCCTGCCAGTGGTGGCTGGTCTTCGACCACGTCGACGCCTCACCGCTGCGCAAGTGGCGGCTGACCGGGCAGGCGTACGTCTACGGCCACCTCTTCGTGCACGGCGGCATCACCGTGACCGGTGTCGGCGGACTGCTCGCCGCAGAGGCGGCCAACGCCGGCGGTCGCGGACACGCGGCGCTGGCCGGCGGTCCGGTGCTGTGCTTCGGCATGGCCGCGTTCCTGCTCGGGGTGGGCGGCATCCACCTGCTCAACGTGGGCCTGCGGGGCGACCTGCGGGCCTGGTCACGGCTCGGCCTGGCAGCGGCGTTCGCCCTCTTCGGCGTGGCCGGCGGCGACCTGCCCGTCCTGCTCCTGGAGGCGGTGCTGGTGGTCGGCCTGTCCTGCCAGATCCTGATCGAGACCCAGGCCCCAGCGGTCCCCCACACCCTGCACGACGTCTGAGGACGGCACACGACGACAGCCCGAGGAGAAGGGCCCGGCCACCGGCCGGCCCCGCCTCCTCGGGCTGAACTCGTCGACGGGCCAAAGGGGTTGGTGCCTGAGGCTGTGCCGAACGCGTCAGCCGGCCAACCGGGTCGGCTCCCGGGCCTCCACCGCGTCGACGGCACCGCCCCCGGCCGTGGCCCGCTCCCCGGGCAGCGGGCGCACCCGGTCCAGGAGTGCCAGGCCGGGGCCCACCAGGGCCGTGGTGGCCAGTGCCATCAGGGTGAGGGCGAGCAGCAGGGTGCGGTCGATCAGGCCGGCCTGGTAGCCCACGGAGAGCACCACCAGCTCGGTCAGCCCGCGGGAGTTCATCAGCAGCGCGAGGCGCAGCCACTCCGCGGCGGGCAGGCCCCGCGCCGCGGCCACGGCGGCACAGCCGACCGCCTTCACCCCGCACGCCACGACGACCACGGCACCGATGACCGCGAGCGTCGACCCGCTCCAGTCGAACGCGCCCAGGTCGAGCCGCTGCCCGTACCCGAGGAAGAAGCAGGGCAGGAGCAGGGCACCGGCCACCTGCTCCAGCATGTCGACCGCGGGCTCGGGGCCGGGCCGCAGTCTGCCGTGCAGGAAGCCGAAGAGCAGGGCACCGCACAGCTGGTGCAGCCCGAGCGCGGCGGAGACCCCGCCGGCCAGCACCCCGCCGGCCGCCAGGAGGGTGAGCCCGGCCTGCGGCGACCGGCGCATGCGACGGGCCCGGCTCAGCCACAGCAGCACCGCGACGACGGCGAGACCGCAGCCCGCGGGCAGCAGCCGGTCGGCCCGTACGGCACCGGAGGAGGCCGCCAGCGCCGCGGTCAGCACGCACCACGCCGCCGCGTCGCCCGCGGCCGCCGCCCCCAGGCTCAGCCGCCCCACCCGGGCCCCGGTGAGCCCCGCGCTCTCCAGGAGCCGCGCGAGCACCGGCAACGCCGTGACACTCAGGGCACAGCCGAGGAAGAGGGCGTACCCGGAGGGGCTGCTGTGCGCCCCGGCGAAGCGACGCGCGGGCCCCAGGGCGAGCAGCGCCCCGACCACCATGGGCACCCCGAACGACACGGCCCCGACGGCTGCGACGGTCCCGCCCCCCGGCCCCTCCCCACCGGACCGGCCCCCGTCCCCGGCCAGCCGCCGCCCCATGCCCAACGCGTACAGCGTGACCCCGAGTTGGGCCAGGGCGTCCAGGGCGGGCAGGGTCCGGGGGCCGAAGAGGAGATGGTGCGCTCCCGGGGCGAGCGCGCCCAGCAGGGAGGGCCCGGCCAGGATGCCGACGGCCAGCTCGGCGACGACCGGGGGCTGGCCGAGCGCACGGGCCACCCGCCCGGCGCCGTACGTCAGGAACAGCAGGCCGGCGAGGCCGAGCAGGAAGGCCGCCGTCGGATCCAGCGGGCCCGTGGCCGCCGTGGCGCCGCTCGTCACGCCAGGACGCCGCGGTAGACGTCCAGCACCCGCTCGGCCGCAGCCCGCCAGGAGAACCGGTCCCGGGCCCGCTCCCGCCCCGCCTCACCCATCGCACGGGCCCGCTCCGGCTGCGCGAGCAGCTGGTCGACGGCCGCGGCGAGGTCGGAGGCGAAGCGCTTGGGATCCAGCGGGGTGCCCGTGCCGTCCTGCTCCTGCTCCACCGGCACCAGCAGCCCGGTCACCCCGTCGGCCACCACCTCGGGGATCCCCCCGGTGGCGGTGGCGACCACGGCAGTGCCGCAGGCCATCGCCTCCAGGTTGACGATGCCCATCGGCTCGTACAGCGAAGGGCAGACGAACACGGAGGCGTGGGTGAGCAGTTGGCGCAACGAGGTGGTGTCCAGCATCCCGTCGATGCGGACGACACCTCCTCTGGCCCGGCGCAGCTCGTCGACCAGCGCGGCCGTCTCCGCCGCGATCTCGGGGGTGTCCGGTTGGCCGCAGCACAGCACCAGCTGCGCCGCCGGGTCCATCTCGAAGGCGGCCCGCAGCAGATGGGGCAGCCCCTTCTGCCGGGTCACCCGCCCCACGAACAGCACGAGCGGGCGGTCCGGGTCGATGCCGTACCGCTCCAGCGCGGCCGTACCGGGATCGGGCCGGTGCACCTCGGTGTCGATGCCGTTGTGCACGACGTGCACCCGCTCCGGGTCGACGTCCGGATAGACACGCAGGACGTCCTCGCGCATGCCGTGCGACACGGCGATCACCGCGTCCGCCGCCCTGACGGCGGTGCGTTCCACCAGTGAGGAGAGCCGGTAGCCGCCGCCCAGCTGCTCCGCCTTCCACGGCCGCAGGGGCTCCAGGCTGTGCGTGGTCACCACGTGCGGGATGCCGTACAGCGTCCGGGCCAGATGGCCCGCGGAGTTGGCGTACCAGGTGTGGCTGTGCACCAGGTCCGCGCCCTCGCATCCGGCGCCCATCTCGACGTTCGTGGCGAGGGTGCGCAGCACGGGGTTGGCGCCGTCCGCCAGACGCGGCTCCCGGTAGGCGGACACCCCCGGCTCCGGGCGCGGTTCGCCGAAGCAGCGCACTCGCAGGTCCACCAGGGTGCGCAGCTGCCGGGCCAGTTCCGTGACGTGCACGCCGGCGCCGCCGTAGACGGCGGGCGGGAATTCCTTGGTGAGCAGATCCACGCGTGTGTTCATCCGTACTTCCTGACGTCTACGGCCGCGAGCGGCGGTTTCCGTGCATGCCGGAGCCCGGACCCCGGCGGGGGAGGCGGGGGGTGGGGTGCGGGGAGCGGCATGTCTGTGCCCGGTCTGACCAGGGAATCCGCGACCCCGCGACGACGGGGTGGGAGAGCGGGGACCGCGGACCCCGAATCCACGCTAGGCCGAGACGGGTGTGACGCATGTCACCGCCCAAGGGAGGGAATTGCTGGGTGCATGACAGATGGCACACATGACGCAAGAGTGAGCAGCGAAGCGGCCCCGCTGTCGGACGAGGAACGGCTGGCCCAGCTCGGCTACACCCAGGTCCTCGCCCGCCGTATGTCGGCGTTCTCGAACTACGCCGTCTCCTTCACGATCATCTCGGTCCTGTCCGGCTGTCTCACCCTCTACCTCTTCGGCATGGTCACCGGCGGCCCCGCGGTGATCACCTGGGGCTGGGTGGCGGTCGGCCTGATGACCCTGTTCGTGGGCCTCTCGATGGCCGAGATCTGCTCGGCCTACCCCACCTCGGCGGGCCTGTACTTCTGGGCCCACCGCCTCGCGCCCCCGCGCTCGGCGGCGGCCTGGGCGTGGTTCACGGGCTGGTTCAACGTGCTGGGCCAGGTGGCGGTGACGGCCGGCATCGACTTCGGCGCGGCGTCCTTCCTCGGCGCCTACCTGAACCTCCAGTTCGACTTCGAGGTGACCCCCGGCCGCACGGTGCTGCTGTTCGCCGCGATCCTCGTCCTGCACGGCCTGCTGAACACCTTCGGCGTCAGGATCGTCGCGTTCCTGAACGGCGTGAGCGTGTGGTGGCACGTCCTCGGTGTCGCGGTGATCGTCGGCGCGCTGGCCTTCGTCCCCGACCACCACCAGTCGGCGACGTTCGTCTTCACGGAGTTCGTGAACAGCACGGGCTGGGGCAGCGGCCTCTACGTGGTCCTCCTGGGTCTCCTGATGGCCCAGTACACCTTCACGGGCTACGACGCCTCGGCCCACATGACGGAGGAGACCCACGACGCGTCGACGGCGGGCCCGAAGGGCATAGTCCGCTCGATCTGGACGTCCTGGATAGCCGGCTTCGTCCTCCTCCTGGGCTTCACCTTCGCCATCCAGTCGTACGACAAGGAGCTGGCGTCCCCGACCGGCGCACCCCCCGCCCAGATCCTCCTGGACGCACTGGGCGCAACGACAGGCAAACTGCTCCTCCTGGTCGTGATAGGCGCCCAGCTCTTCTGCGGAATGGCCTCGGTCACCGCAAACAGCCGCATGATCTACGCCTTCTCCCGCGACGGCGCGCTGCCCTTCTCGCGCCTCTGGCACACGGTCAGCCCCCGCACCCGCACCCCCGTCGCAGCGGTCTGGCTGGCCGCCCTCGGCGCTCTCGCCCTCGGCCTCCCCTACCTCATCAACTCGACGGCGTACGCGGCGGTGACGTCGATCGCGGTGATCGGCCTCTACATCGCCTACGTCGTCCCGACCTTCCTCCGCGTCCGCAAGGGCGACGCCTTCGAACGGGGCCCGTGGCACCTGGGCCGCTGGTCGGTCCCGATCGGCCTGGTGTCCGTCACCTGGGTGGCGGTGATCACCGTCCTCTTCATGCTTCCCCAGGTCTCCCCGGTCACCTGGAAGACCTTCAACTACGCCCCGATCGCCGTCCTCGCCGTCCTGGGCTTCGCCACCACCTGGTGGCTGGCCTCGGCCCGCCACTGGTTCCTCAACCAGGCCCCCACCCCCGCCCCGGAGCCGGTCGCCAAGTAACCTTCACCCTTCCGACGCGGCCGGGTCCCCGATACCCGATCGGAGACACGGCCTCGTCCGGCTATGCTCAGACAGGCAACATCGCCCGGGCCCTTAGCTCAATTGGCAGAGCAGTGGACTTTTAATCCATTGGTTGTGGGTTCGAGTCCCACAGGGCCTACCGGTGGCGGGTGGGGGATATGCCCTCTGACCTGCTACGCAGCGCCTGAGTCGGCTTCGGTCGGGTCGGGCGCTGCTTCGTTTTCCGGCCCGTGCGTGAGCGATGCGTGAGCGGATGTGCCCGCGAAGGAGGTCTCTGTCACCGCGTCGCTCGTACTGCGTCTGGACCCCTCGACGGTGGAGAACTTCAGCTACGACCGCCACAGCACCTGGGCGGGGAGCATCACCCTCGTGCACGACGAAGAGGGCGTCGACCTGTTCGATGCGGCGCCTGGAATCCTGCGCATGCCCGACGGCCGCGAGAGCGAGTTCATGGCCACCGGAGGCAGTGCCGGTGAGAGCGGCTGCTCGGGGCTGGGGCCTGCTCCATTCCATTCAGCCTGACTGCACAGGTCGCCGCCCCACACCAAGGTCCGTCGGCCGCAGGCAAGAGACAGTTGCGGTGCATGTGAGCGGCCTTGATCGTCTCTACCCCCCGGGGAATCGCAAACTGCTGGGATGTGCCGGCGGCCCCGGGCTTATGCGTAAACGAGATGGCTCCCGGGGCCGCGGGGACTACCGTGTAGTTATGAGTCGATGTACAGCCCCACGCCGGGGGCATCGGACCGCCAGCGGACGTGCGGCGTGCCCCGCGTGCGGCGGCGGAGGCTACAGGTACTCACCGTCCCCGTCCTACTACCCGCCGTCGGCTTACACGTCGCGGAGCAGTGGCGGGGGCGGCGCGACCAGTGGGGGCAGCTCCAGTAGCGGCAGAACGCGAGCGCCTTGGTCACCGAGCACCTCCTCCGTGACTTACACGGCTGCCGAGGTGAAGGGGCTGACTCCTGTTCGCGACGCCGCCGTGTTGCGTGCGCGTCAACAGCCAGACCTTCGCGATGTCTTCCTCTGCCACGCATGGGATGACCGACGCGGTGCCGCCAGGGAGTTGTGCGACCTGCTGGAAGCAGAGGGCGTATCCGTCTGGTTCAGCGAGAAGGACATCGCGCTCGGCCTACCGTTCATGCGGGAAATCGACAGGGGCCTGGCGAGGTCGCGTACAGGTCTCGTCCTGGTCACCCCTGCGCTACTGACACGCCTCGAGCGCGGTGGCGTCTCTGACAAGGAACTGTCGGAGCTCCTTCAACGTGACCTGCTGCTCCCTGTCGTGCACGAGACGACCTACGGCGAACTCCGGAATATCAGCCCCCTGCTCGCATCCCGAAACGGGTTGGACACGGCGGAGGATTCGATGGCAGTAGTTGCCACCAAGATCGCCGAACTGGTCTCCGTTGAGGACGACCAGCTCGCAGTGAACTAGGCGTTCGGCGGCGTGCCCTGGGAAGACATCGCCACCTTTTCCACTGCTGCGCTCGGCGCGATCGCGACAGCCGGCGCCTGGCTGGCTGCCCGCCGGTCTGCGGCCACGGCGGAGACGTTGACTCGCATCGAACGGGATCGGCGACACGAAGAGCGACGGCCCCAGCTGGAATTGAGCATGGATAACCGGTCCCAGGACCACTCCATGCTCAACGTGCACCTGGCCGGCCCCGACGAGTTGGGGGTGGTCGAGTTCGTGAGCATTCGTGTCGATGATGACGACAGGAATCGCAGCAATCTGACACCTGGCAGAGTGACCGCGGAGGACATCTCGAACCACGTCTGGGGGCCATTCAGGTTCACGCCCCGCGTGAACGAAGCCGACGAGCACAGTCGTACCCTCGGCTCGTTCGCCCTGCGCGTGGGGCGGGGCCACCCGTTCCAGATGGAGCGGACCAGGCCCGGCCACTGGATGGAGGGTAAGACGATGGAAACCTGGCAGGACGACTACCGTGGTCACCCCGTTCGACTGGTCATCACCTGTCGTGTCGGGGACGAGGAGTGGGTACTTGCCCGGCGACTCCCCAACGAGCCCTACTAATAGCTGGCCCGGACCGCAATCAAATCCACCGACGGAGCGGGTGGCCTGTGGCTGGCGTAGTTGCCTAGGCAACCGTGGTCAGAACTAGCGCCTTCAGTCACTCTGTGGCAGACGAATCCGTGGTTGCCGGACGTGACCGGGGGACCAGCTTCGCTGCCTTCTCGGCGATTTCACGGTCCAGCTCGGGGAGCAGGCTCGTGTACGTGTCCGAGGTCAGTGTGATGGTGGAGTGCCGCAGGGTCTCTTTCACGGCGTGGATGTCGCCTCCACCTCCGTGCGTGAGCGTCGCGGCGACGTGGCGTAGGTCCCGCAGGGTGATGGGTGGCAGATCGGTCGTGGCGAGGATGCGGCGGAAGGTTTCGGAGACCGTCCCGGGGTGGAGCCACGAGCCGTCTTCCTTCGTGAAGACCTTGCCGGTGTCCTGCCAGGCTTCGGCCCACTCCGCTCGCTCCTTCTCCTGGCGGGCTTTGTGGTCGCGCAGTTCGGAGATGGTCGTGCTGTCGAGCGCGATCGTGTTCGCGCTACCGTCCGTCTTCGGCTCCGATTCGTAGGGGTCCCAGCCGTCCACCACGATCTCCTTGGCGGGCGTGATGAGGCCGGCGTCGAGGTCGATCTCGTGCCAGTCCTGGCCGACCGCCTCGCCGCGACGGAGGCCGCGGGTACCCATGAGGTGGAAGATCGCGTACAGGCGGTCGCCCTCGGCTGCGTCGAGAAAGGCGCCGAACTGCTGCGGGGTCCACACCATCACGGGGCCGGGGATCTCACCCGTCTCGCGCCAGCGCCGGACTCGTTCATCGGTCCAGAGAAGGGGCTTCGGGCGCTTGCCGGACTCCAACTCGACGTGTGACGCCGGGTTGAAGGTGATGAGCTGCTGGGCGATCGCGGAGTTCAGGGCCGCGCGCAAGGTGCGGCGGATCGCCTGACGGGATGCCGGACCTGTGATCTTCCGGAACGGCTTCATCTCTGCCAGCTTGGCGCGCTCGACCGCGAGTAGCTTTCGCTCGGCTCCTACGGGGCGGCCGGGCTTACTCGGCTTGCAGCGGGCGATCTGTTCGCGGCGGGCCTCGTTCTCGGCCGCGATGACCTCGTTGTCGTCGGCTATCCCGTCGAACATCTCCACCAGGTGGCCGACGTTGAGGCGGTCGAGACGTACGTGGCCGATGCGCGGCTTCAGGTGGACGCGGATGTGGGAGGCGTAGCCGTTGAGCGTGGTCTTGCGGCGCTTCTTCGCGGCGAACCACTGGTCGAGCCACTCGCCAACGGTGAGGCTGCCACGGAGGGCCAGGCCCGCCCTCAGACGGCGTCGGGTCTCCTCGATGGCCGGGAGTGGGGCCTTCTCGACCGCGACCTCCTCCAGCATGTCGACGAGGCGCTGAAGGCTGTCCGGGTCGTCCTTCTCCGCGAGGGTGAGTAGGGAGCGGACGTGGTCAAGGTCGGCCTGCGCGTCCTTGAGGGACTCGTAGCCGGCGCGGCTGAAGGAGCGGCGGGTTCCGTCTTCGCGGGGCGGGAGTTCCTGGCGTATGGAGTACGAGCCGTGCTTGCGGCTGGAGAGCTTGGGGCACTTCTTGCCGAGCGGCTTACCGGTGTGGGGGTCGCGGCAGTAGCAGCGGCGGTGGGTGGAACCCTTCAAAGATCGTTCTCCTCGGTGGTGCTGGGGTCGGTCTCAGGTGGGTCGACGTCAGCGAGTTCCGGCGGCAGGTGCGGTGGGGTGCCGCCGTCTTCGCGGATGAAGGCACGGGCGCTGCGGAGCCGGTACTTGGCTTCCAACGCCCTTTCTGCATAGTCGGTTTGGGCGAGTACGGCTTCCTCGCGTTCTGCCCGGTTGGGCGCTGTCTCGGCCTTCCAGCGCTCGTGCTTCTCGCCCTTCAGGGCGGTCAGGGCGGCGCGCTGGTGGCGGACGTGGGCACGGAAGGAACGAAGCATGTCGTCTTCCAAGCCGAAGTCCTCGCTGTCACCGGTGAACCAGCGCATGGCATCCCAGGTCGGTTCGGAGTGCTGAAGGGGAAGGCGTTGGACTCGGTCGACGTAGCCGACGGGGTAGAGGAGGCAGATCGGGTAGGTCCGCAGGGCTTCGGCGAGGACGATGACGTCGACCAGGGGCAGGTTGGCTCGGCGGCCGGATTCCATGTTGGCGATCACGTTGCGCGGGATCGGGTGCCCGATCTCCTCACAGCGGTCCGCCAGGTCCTGGGCGCTCATCCCTAGCTCCTTCCTTCGTCTGCGGACTTCGGCGGCCACGGTGGCCATCACCTGGTCCACCCACTCCGGGACGTCGTCCTCGTCCCCTCCAGCATCCCAACCGTGTTGTGTCATGAGGACACATTAGCTTCCCTAACGTTGATTCCATGGCTTGGAGACGAGCGCGATTGCCGTGTTCGCCGAGGGCTCAGTCATGGATGGAGTGCGTATGCGCGAGAACGAACTCGTCGGCCGAGTGAAGGGCATGAGTCGAGAGGAGCTGCTGGAGCTTCCCGCTGCCGTTGACCTGGAGACGGGTAATCGTGCGCTGGGGCTCGGGCGGAGCAAGGGGTACGAGCTGGCGAAGCGCGGCCAGTACCCGTGCAAGGTGCTGCGGCTGGGCAACGCCTACCGGGTGGTGACCGCCGACCTGCTGGCTCTGCTGGGCTTGGCCGCGTGAGAGCGGGAGTCATAGCAGCCCGTTCTGCGCTGAGCTGACACAGAAACGCTGGACTGTTGCCGGGCGTCGACGTACGGTCCGTGTTCCCTCGCGATGGCCTGGCGCCCGCGAGAAAGGGGTGGGCCCCCGGCGGTGCAACGCCGGAGGCCCGAGCAACCCCGAACGGCCCTGGAAGAACCAACCCGGCGGCAAAGGCGTGCGAGCCCGCCACCGCCAGACGAGGAGCTGCCGAGTGCAACCCGAGAACCCCGAGCCCTATTCCGCCCCAGCCCAGGCTGTCTGGCCCGCAGCGGCCATCCCCGGCCGACCCGGCGCCCACCTGCGCGCCGCGCAGGCTGACGGCGCCGATCCTCGCCCCAGCGGTGGTGCGGACGCCCGGAGTGCCGACGAGGCGGAGGCGCCGAGCGGCCTGGAGGAGATACCCGATGCGGAGCCGACCCACGGCTCGAAGCTGCTGGATGAACTGCGTGCACAGATCGCCCAGTTCGTGATCCCGCCCTCGCCGGAGGCCCTGGACGCCATCACCCTGTGGGTGGCGGCGACGCACCTACAGCCCGCGTGGCAGCACGCACCGCGCCTGGCGGTGGTGGGGCCGGCGAAGCGGTGCGGCAAGTCGCGTCTCCTCGACGTGCTGACCGAGACGGTCCACGAACCGATGCTCACCATCAACACCACACCGGCGGCCATCTTCCGGTCGATCACCGAGGAGAACCCGCCAACACTCCTGGTGGACGAGGCCGACACCATCTTCGGCACCCCGAAGATGGCCGAGAAGAACGAGGAGATGCGTGGTCTGCTCAACGCTGGCCACCAGCGCAACCGGTACGTCACCCGGGTCGTCGGAAACGACCACACCCCGCACCGCTTCGCGACGTTCGCCATGGCGGCCATCGCAGGGATCGGGGACCTGCCCGACACGGTCATGGACCGGGCCATCGTGATCCGCATGCGGCGCCGGGCCGAGGGCGAGAAGGTCAAGCCCTTCCGGTCGCGGCGCGACATCCCGGCCTTGCACGAGCTCCGCGACCGCATCCATGCGTGGGCCCAGCCGCTCCTGGATGAGGCCGCGAACCTGGAGCCAGACATGCCGGTCGAGGACCGTGCCGCCGACACCTGGGAGCCTCTGGTGATCGTCGCCGACCTGGCCGGTGGGCGTTGGCCCCGGCTGGCGCGGGTCGCCTGTGCGCGGATGGTCGCCGCCGAAGAGGCGGCCGAGGAGGACCACCCCAGCGGTGCCCGTATCCTCGCCGACATCCGCCGGGTCTTCGTCGCCCAGCGCGAGGTGGACAGCCTGTCCACCGAGGAACTCCTCCATCACCTGCGCCAGGACCCCGAGGCCCCGTGGGCGGAATGGGGACGCGGTGGGCTGAACGCCCGTGAACTGGGCAGGATGCTCAGCGCGTACGAGATCAAGTCCGGCAACGTGCGCATGGCCGACCGGACCCAGCGCAAGGGCTACATGCGCAACAAGTTCCTCGATGCCTGGCGCCGGTACTGCCCCGCCGTCCACCCCGTCGACGCCGACACTACTCACGGCGAGGACTGAGGCCCGCCCCCGGTTGCCGTACCTGCCGTCCCTGCCGTGATCTCGCAGGTCAAAGGGCATGCAGCCAAGACGGGAACCGGGGCCAAGACGGCACCGCGCTCCACCATTCGCAACCCGCCGCCAAGACGGTGCCCGCATCCGTCTTGCGCCGTCCCCCGCCGTCCTGCCGTATCACCGTAGGTCACAGCCCTGCCCACCGGGATGGAAGGCGTAACGCCTCTGTCCCGACTCGGGACACGGCCCACCCTGGGCCCGCCAGACGCCCCGACGTCGTGTTCCGACTCGGAACACGACGTCGGCGGCACCCGCCAGGACGGAGAGCCGAGGCGGTTGCCGTACCTGCTCTGACCTGCACTTGCAACGGCCAAGACGGCAAAGACGCACCACACCACTACCCCCAGGAGTACCCCGCTTGAGGATCCCTCGCATGTCCCGTCGCCGAGACCGCCCGCTGCGGGGCGACCAGCCCGGCCTGGAGCAGCCGGTGAAGACGAAGCTGACTGCGGAGCAGTACGTGCTCCGCACGGCCGGCGTCGTCATCGTGGCCCTTACCGCCGGTGCGTTCTGGCTCTCCTACGCTCACCTGGCGGACGTCGCTGCCCAGCACGGGCTCCGCGACTCGCCGACCCGCCGATGGGCGTGGCCCGCGACGCTGGACGCGTTCATCGTCGCGGGCGAGCTGCTCATGCTCCGTGCGGGCCTGCGCCGTGTCACCGACAAATGGGCCATCAGCGTCACCGCCATCGGATCGGTCGGCTCCATCGGGCTCAACGTGGCCGGGGTGACGGGCACGCGCGAAGTCGGCAGCGTGCCGCTGCTCGACTACGTGGTCGCCGCGGTTCCCCCGGCCGCCGCGATGGTGGCCTTCGGCGTGCTGATGCGGCAGATCCACGAACTCGTCGCACAGCCTGCTGTCGACCGTTCGGCCCCCGATTCAGCGCAGGTGCCGCAACCACCGGCCACCCCATCCGTCCACCCGGCCGGCAGGCCGGCCACCGCAGTCGGCCCGTCTGCCGAGGTTCCGGCTGAGGGCGTCCGGCCTGCCGGCCTACTGGTTCAGCCCGGTCGGACCACCGAGCCGCCGACCGCCGCATCCGTCCAGCTGCCGGAATCGCCCGCCGATGCCGCAGCAGGCAAGCCGCGCGGTGGGCGTCCGCCCGGCGCCCCGCTTGAGGTACTCGTGGAGATCGGCCGGGCTGCAGCCGCTGAGCAGGGCAAGCTCACCCGGACGGTCGTCCGAACGGCAGTTGAGGACAAAGGGCTGACGATCGGCAGCAAGCGGCTGACCGACGTGATGGACATCCTCCGGGCCGAACCCGAAGCCCCAGCCGAGACCGACCGGCCCGGCGACTGACCGGAACCGCCACCGGGTGACCGGAACCCTTCCGGTCACCCGGCCCGCCAGCCACCGCCCCGTGCAACGCGCGAGCGTCCACACCTGTGGACGAGGCGGCAGCCGCCCGAACTCCATCTGATCTCTGCGGTGACCCGCACGCCCTCCCACCTCTTCTCCGGAGAACCGTCCATGACGCACGACCCGCTCCACCCCGAGGACACGCCCGACGAGCTGCCGACGCTGACGAAGTCCCCTACGCTGATGGACCGTTGGCGCCGCGCGTTCGGACGGGCTGCCCCAGGCGGAGCCAGTAGTACCCCGAGTCCGACTCACAGCCGGTCTTCGGGGGTCTCCGCCCCGGGGGTGGCGGAGGAGGCCCAGCGCCAGGGGGCGCCAGGCCAGGACGTCGGGACCGAGGGCAGCCCCGACGAGGACACGCTCCGCACCGTCCAGCGCGAGACCCTGCGCCCCGTACGTGGCACCGACACCGCCGAGAGCGTCGGCGGTGAGCCCGTCGTGAAGAGCGTCCAGCCCACGATCCGCCGCTTCACCGGAGACAAACGCAAGGAGCGTGTCGGCCCCCTGCGCTTCACGACCGATCAGCTCGCCCTCCTCCAGGAGGCCACTGCCGAGCACGGCTACAAGGGCGAGGGCGGCTTCGCCGCCGACGTCGTCGTCGCCTTCATCACCGGCCGGTTCACCGCCAACCTGCCCCTGTCCGAGGACCGCCGCCGCACCCACCACTTCCGCGCCCAGGTCCTGCGCCAGCTCAACCGGATCGGCGTCAACGTCAACCAGATCGCCCGCGCCCTCAACAGCGACCACACCCCAACCGACATCCGCCAGCATCTGACCGAACTCCGCCAACTCCTGGAGCTGATCGCCGAGGCCCTGCGCCAGCCCACCGACCCGGACACGGAGGCAGCCGCGTGATCGCCGCCATCAAACCGGCCGGGTCCAACACCCGCGGCCTGCTCGCCTACCTCTACGGCCCCGGAGACCACGACGAGCACCTCGACCCGCACATCGTCGCCGGATTCGCGATGCTCGGCATGCCCGACCCCGGCCGCGACGAGAACGCCACCCTCACCGAACTCGCCCGCTACCTCGACGAGCCCGTACGGCTGCGCAACAGCGAGTTCGGCAGGAAGGTCACCGATCATGTCTGGCACTGCCCGGTGCGCGCCGCCCCCGAGGACCGCTACCTCTCCGACACCGAGTGGGGCGAGATCGCCCAGCGCATCGTCCAGGCCGCTGGCATCGCCCCCGCCGGTGACGACCTCGCCTGCCGCTGGATCGCCGTGCGTCACGCCGACGACCACATCCACATCCTGGCGACCACCGTTCGCGAAGACGGCCGACGCCCCAAACTCCACGACAGCGGCATCCGCGTCGGCGACGCCTGCCGCGAGATCGAAAAGGACTACGGGCTCAGGCAGTTGAAGAAGGGTGACCGCACCGGCGCCCGCCGCCCCACCCAGGCCGAGATGCACAAGGCCGAACGCCTCGGCTGGGAACAGCCCAGCCGCGAGTGGCTCCAGGACCGCATCCGCGCCGCCATCCCGCATGCGACCAACGCCGAGGAATTCATCGCCTACCTCGAAGCGAGCGGCGTCGAGGTCCAGGTCCGCCGCGGCCCGTCAGGCGACCTCCTCGGCTACGCCGCCGGACGCCCCGGCGACCTCAACGAGGCCGGCGAGCAGATCTACCACCCCGGAAGCAAGATCTCCCCTGACCTCTCCCTGCCCAAGATCACGACCCGCCTCGAATCCAGCCGGCCCGAGGAACACCCCACCGCCCGCCGCAACCACCCCAGCACCCCCTGGCAGCAGGCGACCGACGCCCTCGACACCCTCCACACTGACCTCGCCGACGACACCCACGCCCAGGCCCACATCACCGCCCTCGGTGAACTGCTCGAAGCCACCGCCCAGAAGGCACCCGCCAACCTGCGCACCGAACTCCAGGCCGCCGCCAAGGCATTCGCCCGAGCCCAGCGCTCCCAAATTCGAGCCGAAGACCGAGCCGCCCACGCGCTGCGCAGCGCGGCACGCGACATCGTCCACACCGCCACCGGCCCCGACGGCAGCGCACTGGCCGCCCTGCTCGCAGCCCTCGTCTGGGCCACCATCGTCGCCAGGCGCTGGCACGAAGCGAAGAACCACGCCCACCAGACCGACGCCGCCCGCCAGGCCGTCCAGCACCTCCAGACAGCCGCCGACCGCGCCCTCACCCCGACACTCGCCGAACTCACAGCCCGACCGCCCAGGGAGCAAACCCGCCGCGTTCTCGCGAACGACGTACGAGCAGCCGTCCCCGACCACGCCGAGCGCATCCTCGCCGACCCGGCCTGGCCCGCGCTCGCCACCGTCCTCGCCGACGCCGAAGCCCGCGGCCACCAACCCCACCAGCTCCTCAAGGAGGCTGCTGCCCAGCGCGAGTTGACCAGCGCCCGCCAACCGGCCCGAGTGCTGATCACCCGTATCCAGCACACCGGCCGGAACCCGGCCCCGAACCGCCGCGCTGAAGCTGCCCGCCGACGCTCGACCATCACACCCTCGGTCCGCGTCCAGCAGATCCAAAATGGTCAGACTCCATCGACGACTACGACGCCCGCCGAACAGCAGCACCGCCGGCGCCGTTAGACACCGTCAGAGCCGCAAGGGTTGTGTTCCTCCAGGATCGGAGGAACGTGCGAGGCTTTCCCGGATCACGCGATCACTGGCGCGCAGAGCCGCCGTCAGTTCTCCTCGCAGCTCGTCCGGGAGGGCCCCTGAGCCGAGGGCGCAGGCGCGCACCAGCGCGCGACAGTTCTGCACTTGCCGGTCCGTGGCGATCTCGGTGTACAGAGGGTGAGCCAAGATCTCGCGGGCCGCATAGCCGTCTTCGGTGTCCGTCGTCCTGCGGTGGAGGTCCTCGACGATGCCGTGCGCGGTGAGCGCCTCGGCGGAACCGATCGCGTCGAGGACCGTAAGTCCGAGCCGGGTGTCGAAGACGATCATCCCGGGTTCGGTCTTCCGTCCGGAGTAGACCGTCACCAGGTCCGCCAGGTGCCCGTCGATCGGCTGCCCGGCGTCGCGGCGGCATAGGACGGTCAGGCATGTCGTGACGGCTTGTTCCCATGGGTCGCCGGGCATCGTGTCGGCAAGGAGGGCAGCGGCCCACGCGGTGTCACCCGCAACGAGAGCGGCGAGGACGGCGACCTGCCGACCGTCGAGCATCCGCTTTCCGATGCCATGGTGGGCCTCGATGTGCGCCAGCGCTTCGGCCCATCGTCCCTCGGTGGTGAGGGTGCGCGTGCCGTCTGCGAGGAGGACGCGCCACAGCCACGCGCGAACCTCCTGGCGGTCTTCGCCGGTCTCAGTGAGGTTCGCGGGTACGGTGACGTGCTCGAACCGGGCGGCTGCGCCCGCCTCGACGGCCTTGTACAGGTTGAGGAGTCGCTGCCGACCCTCATCGGCGTGACCGGCGCGGATCTGGAGGCGAGCGAGGTTGACGACCGGTTCCAGTCCTCGGATCGCGCTCATGCCGGGCAGGGGGCAGGCATGAAGGTAGGCGGCGGCGTGCTGGTGGCACATCTCGTGGGCGAGGTCGGGGAGGTCGAGGTCGGAGGCGATGAGCGCGGCCTGGTTGTAGACGGCCGATGCGAGCCCCTGGTCAGTCTCTTTCACCGCGGTGTCGGCCAGGTCGACGAGTGCGCGTACTCGTTCAGGCAGGGGCAGGCAGGTGGGTCGGAATCGGGCGACGAGCGGGAAGCGCTGGGCTGTGGAGCCGTGTGGGTCCATGGATCCCCCTTGTCGAGAGTGAGGAATGCTGAGGCGGCGGTGCCCGCCAGCCATGTATCGACGGGCACCGTCCGCTACGCGTGGGGTGTCAACGCCAGTCGACGACGATGCGGTTCAGCGGCGTGTCGAGGGCGAAGAGGTCGGGGCGCTGCTCGATGGCAGGGGCGTCGAGGGGCTGAATCTCGAACGTGGCCTCACGACTTCGGTACTTCCTGTCCCAGGTACGGATGGTATCGGCGACCTTCGCGGCCAGCTCGTCGCAGCCGGGGCCGTGGCCGATGACGCCGAACTCCCAGAGCTTGTCGCCCTTGGAGGTCGTCTTCTTGGACACGCGCCGGGCGAGGTAGGTGACGGCGCCCTTGTCGACGACCGCAGTTGATGAGGGGTAGGGGTCCTCCGTGAGTAGCGCGCCCTTGGCGCTCTGGGGGAACAGCATCCGGATGAGGCCGGAGGGCAGGGAGCAGGTGAGGAACAGTTCCATCCACTCCGGCGATTCCATGGCGCGGACCGTCATGCCGGTCCACTCCTCGGTGCGCGGCTGGTCGAGTACACCTGCGAGGGCGTCGGCGTCGATGTTGAGTCCGGCGGGGGCCTGGAGTCGTACGGTGCCGTCCGTGCTGAGCGGGATCACTCGGCGGTCGTCGTCGGCGATGCCTCGCCGAAGTGGCATGAAGGTGTTCATCTCGCTGCCGAGGGAGACCCATCGGCCGTCACGCTGCTCGTAGGCAATGGAGCGGGACACCGTGCCCTTGAGACGCTGGGGGACGAGAAGCCGACCGCCGGGGGCAAGCTGCTGCAGCCAGGCGTGCGGCACACCGTGCGCGCCGACGGTGGCGATGATCCGGTCGTACGGCGCTGCTTCGGCGTAGCCGAGTGCCCCGTCGCGGGTCACGGCCTGGACGTTGGTGATCCCGGCGGCGGCGAGGTGCGTGCGGGCGCCCTCAACGAGGTCGTCGTCGACGTCGAGGGTGGTCACGTGTCCGTTCTCGCCGACCAGGTGGGCGAGCAGACCGGCGTTGTAGCCGGTGCCAGCGCCGAGTTCGAGGATGCGCTCGCCGGGCTGGGCTTCGAGCTGGTCCAGCATGAGGGCGACGACGCCCGGCTGGGAGGCGCAGGAGATGGACGTGCCCTCGGTGTCGTACTTGATGTGCACCGGTGCGTTGTCGTAGGCGTCTTCGAGGGACGCGTCGGGCACGAACACGTGGCGGGGCACGGTCCGCAACGCGGTCTCGACGGCGGGCGTACGGGCGTGTCCGTCCGCGCGGAGCTGGTCGACCAGGGCGTTGCGGAGGCGCTCGGCGTCCGCCGTGGGGGTGCTGATCGTGTCGGTGGTCACCGCGCCGACGCTAACGGCGTCGGCCGTTGCCTCGGTGGGTGGCTCGGTGTGGTCACTCGTTCCCATGACTACCTCTCGTGCGATGTGGGACAGGGCGCTCTGGTCGTCCCGGAGGAGACCGGCGCGGTTGGCGTGGAAGATCACGTGGTGGGCGATGACGGCTCGCAGGCCGCGGGTGAGGGCGCCGCGGCCTGCGAGGTCTGCGAGCGTGGCGCCGGCCCGTTCGAAGGCGGTCACCCATTCCTCGTGAGCGTGGAGTGGGCCATCCGGGCGGCAGAGGCTGTGGGCGTCGGCGGTCATGAGCTTGCGCATGGCCGGAGCCAGTTCGGCGGTTCGTTCGGGCGGTTGTGGAGCGGTGGCCGGTCGAAGGGCCACGACCTTCGCCCATACGTCGCCCTGTTCGAACCAGTCGAGTCCAGCACCACGCATCATGACGCTCGCCAGCAGGACGGCGGTCTCCCGGCGTCCCAGGTGCATCTGGCTCGGCTGGTAGGTGAGCAGGTGGCGGGAATCGCTGTGGAACAGTTCGTGGGCTGTGTCCATGGCCTCCGGGCCGCCGAACGTGTCGGTCTCGGGCTCGTAGATGCAGGGCAGGCACGACACGGCCACGCCGTCGCCGATGAGATCGCTCAGGAGCGACTCAATGGCTGGTGAGGGCTTGTCGGCGAGGTAACGCAGCGGCCATGGCTGCTTGTTCATGAACCACCAGCCGGTGAGCTGCCCGTCGGCCTCAGCCTCGATCAGGGTGGGGCCGAGGCGTTCGGCGATGGTGCGCCGGGCAATCTCGCGGTCGACGAAGGTGATGTTGTGCTGCTGCCAGCGGTCGGGAGGCATTGAGGTCCTTCGGTCGGTGGATCAGGCGATGAGGAGGCATGCGTCCCAGGCAGACCGAGGTGGTGCGGCGGTGCTGGGCGCGAGGAGCGCCAGGGCTATGCCGGCGGCGCCGTCGAGGAAGCCGGGGCCGCCTTCCTCGTCCTGGATGAGCGCCGTGGCCGTGAGTTCGGGGTCGGTGCCCGGTGGGATGACCGCAGCCAGGAGGGCCGGGATCGCGGCGCGGAGTTTCTCCGCGGTCGAGGGGCGGGCGTCGTCGGCCGTACGCGCGGCGACGTGGGCGAGGCCGGCGAACCCGTGGCAGAGGCCGTTGTCCGTCGTGGCCTTCAGCTGCTCGGGGGCGGTAAGGGACGCCACGAGTGCGTTCTCCGCGGCAATCTGGCGACGGGTGTCGCCGAGGGCAAGCGCGGCAAGTTGCTCGGCGCGGGCGAGGCCGGCGGTGCCGTAGCACCAGGATGGCCGCCGGGGCGCGGAGGGGGCGAGACGCCCGCTTCGCAGCTCTCCCTGAGTGACCCAGTACGGCCAGACCGGTCCGCCGTCAGCCTCCTCCTTCCAGCGGTCCAGCCAGGCCAGGATGGTGCGTAGTGCTGCGTGGTGCCCATCGGTGACGGAGCCGTTGCGAGCGGCAAGGGCCAGGAGCGCGAGCACGCCACCGATGCCGTGCGCCATACCGGTGTTGGCGTGCCCGCCGGGGAATCGGCCGTCTGGGCTGCCCGAGGGCCCGGTCTCCGTCCACCAGCCCGGAAGGGTCTCGCCGTGGTGGGTGATCGGTTCGGTGAGGCGTACGCAGTAGTCGAGAACGGCGTGCATCGTGGAGCTGCCGGGGTTGCGGCGTAGTAGGTAGGCACCGTATCCGGTGAGGCCCCGGATGGTGTCGAACTCGGCGAGTTGCGGCAGGCGTCCGGCGTCGATGCGGCGGTGTGCGGCGTCGAGACGGCGCTCGACGTCGACCGCGATCTGGGCGTCTATCGCGTCGAGGGCGCGCTGGTAGGAGTCGGGAAGGTGGTCGGCGGCACAGGACAGGGCGTGGGCGAAGGCGGGCACTCCGTAGAAGGGGTGGCTGTCCGCGCCGCTGGTGAGCGGCTGCCGGGAGGCGGCGGCGAGCCAGTCATGGGCGCGGTGCCACGGGCTGAGGCCGTTCGCAGCCAGCTCGATGTGCAGGAGCGCGATGCCGGGAGGCCCGTAAGCAAGATGCTGCCGGTCCGAGCACAGCGTCCTAGAGCCGTGAGGCATGGTCTCGGGGTCGGCGAGCTGGGCGGCGATGGCGTCGACCAGGCCGAGCGGAGGGTGGGCGGTCACGAGGCCCTCCCACGGGTGCGGGCGGTCCAGGCCAGGGCGGCGGCGCGCGCCAGGTAGAGGCACACCTCTTCCTCCGGGAAGTTCACGGCGACGTGGCGTACGAAGTGGACGTGCAGCAGGGAGGTCAGAACGTCGTCTACGGAGATGCCCTGGGTGTCCGGGCCGGGCAGGTGCGGCCGGTACGCGGCGAGTGCCGCTTCCCGGTCAGTCCATCCGGACACGATGGCGCCCCCTCCCGGGACCATGCGCAAGGCCGACCAGTCGTCGCTCGGGTCGGCGAGCCGTACGGCGTCGGTGAACTCAGGGCGCGGAACGGGCACTGGTGCGGTCGGCGAGACATGGTCGATCAGCCACTGCATCCCGGCCTCAGTGGTGCCGAGGAACGCGGAGGCGATGGCGACCGTGTGGGCCGCCACCAGCGTGCGCTGGCCCGAACGCTGTGGCTGCGAGAGATGGGCCAGGACGGCGCGCGAGTCCGCCCGGAACACCTCCTCGGCCGCCTCCCATGCGGCGCCGGAGCCCCAGCGGCCCATCTCACGGTAGGAGGTGGGATAGCGCAGGTCGGCCAGCAGGCCGATGCTTCGTAGCTCGTCGGCCCAGGCGCTCACCGTTCGGGCCGTGTCGGCGAAGGCTTGCGCGTCGGGGAGGGCGATGCGTACGCGGAGGTGTTGGTCCGGGTCGCGGAAGCGGATGAACCACCACGGCGGGTTGCCGAGCTGTTCGAGGAGGCCGGGCAAGTGCCGGGAGAGCAAGACGTCTTGGCGGCGGGGGTCGCCGTACAGGGCGGCCAGAAGAACTGAGGAAGCGGCAGGCGTCTGCATCTGGGTCGAAGACAGGGCACGGGCCCGGCTGGGGGCCGGCAGTGGCGACCATGCCGACGGCCTGGTTGCTTTGAGGGGCACCACGACCTCGTGGGCTCGCCCGCCGCACCAGCCGTACGCCTCTGGTTCCGGGGCCTCGACGAGTACGGCCAGGCGCGAATGGTCGAGGTGTCTGCGCAGGAGTGCACGGTGGCCAGCCTCGTTGAGGTCGAGGAAGAGGCGCCGGTCGTCCTCTACGAGGTAAACGGGGCGCGGCAGCCTCCGCCGGGCACGCCAGTCGCTGAGCGCGGCGTCCCACTCGGCCCGAGGGCGGGCTTGGCCGGGCAGTTCGGACGCTTCCAGCCGCCAGCGTGCCGGGGCCAGCACGGTCCGGCCGTACCGCAGACGTGGAAGGAACGGCATCGCCGCTGCGGCGCCCCAGTCGAAGACGGTGACTTGCGCGCACTGGGCGCGGGACAGCTCGGTGAGGAACCGCACGAGCGGCGGGGTGTGGGTGCGCAGGTTCAGCGCGTGCATTCCGACGGCCTCCACGCGGTGGCCCCGCTCGGGGACGGCGAGGTACATGCGGCGGCCGTCGCACCCCACAGCCAAGTCCTCCGGGGTGAGGACGGTGTCCTGCGGGGTGCGGTGCTCCTGAAGGCTGATCACGGTGGGGAGAACCTGTGGGGAGCGGGTGACGTGGGCGCTCTCGGGGAGCAGGGGCGGGAAAGAGAACTGTGCGGGCATGGTGTTGCCGTCTGCGGCCGGGAGGTCGGCAAGCTCGGCGGCCAGAGCCTCCCGGTCGGCGGGGGCCAGGACGCTGAGGAACCGGCCCGTGGAAACGCCGACACCACGGGACACGCTCACGACCTCCAGCCGGAACCGCCCGCGCTGCAACTCCTCCAAGCTGACCGCATGCACCCGCACCCCGATCTCCAAGTGCGGCGGCAGCCGAGGCTCGTCAGGCCCCACGTCCAGGGCCTCAATCTGTTCGTCCGTGAGGAGCACTTCGTCACGGCCGTCGAGCGCAGCGGCCTGGGCCAGCCGTATAAGGACGTCATCCCGAGCGGAGACGCGGGGCCTGCGTGGGCTGGCCGGAGCGCCTGGGTAGCCATCGGGATAGCCGGTGCCGCTGTCCGCCACGGTCTCCATGAGCGGCACCATCGTGCCGATGCCGTACCGCTCGTAGAACCGCTGGTGGTACTCGTTCCAGGCGGCGGTCCCGTACGGACGGCTGCTCAAGCGGGTCAGGATAAGAGCAACGCGCTCGACCTCACGGGCGACCGCTTCCGGCAGAACGATCTGCGCGTCCAGGCGGAGGTCGAGCGCGACGGGGTGGCGATGCAGGCCAGGGACGAGGTCTCGCATCCGCGCCGCGACGCTGTCCCGACCGCCGTGCGTGGTGCACTCCTCCAGGCCCGCCCGGACCGCCTGGAGTTCGCGTACGGTCTCCGCGACCGGGGCGAGGCTTCCAGCGTCGATCACGTCGAGCTGGCTCACCAGATACCCGAGGGCATCGGTCTCGGTGCTCGGAGCATGCAAGCCCGTGATCAGCACCCGCCGCCGGATCAGCTCCGCCAGCAGTTGACGCGCCTTCTCGGGACCGGCCTCGGGGAACTCCGCCTGGAGCTTTTCCACGAGGGTGCCGAACCGGATCGGGAGTCGGCCCGCGGCAAGGACGGCGCGCACCGGTTCGGTCAGGGCCAAGGACGCCTCGACCGCGCGAGTCCGGTCGTCCTGGACGTCGGGCTGGAACGGCACGACGAGCCGGTCTCCCCGGTACGTCACGGTGTTGTTGACGACAACGGGTAGCCGTTCGAGGAGGTCTCGGCACGACTCCAGCCGTTCAACCACGGCA
Source organism: Streptomyces sp. NPDC005728 (assembly GCF_040630895.1). Taxonomy (NCBI): domain Bacteria; kingdom Bacillati; phylum Actinomycetota; class Actinomycetes; order Kitasatosporales; family Streptomycetaceae; genus Streptomyces; species Streptomyces sp. NPDC005728. Next base: position 55,959 of record NZ_JBEXYL010000021.1, on the reverse strand, counting down.
GTCAGCCACTCTGCCCCCGCGCGGCCGACGGCCACGTGCTCCTCGCTCCAGTCGGCCCGGGCCTGGGGGCCGAACTCGGCGGTGGCCACGCCGGCGAACAGGCCGAAGGGTGTCGCTCGGTGCTGGGCCCGCAGGAGGTAGCGGGCCACGGACATCGCTGCGCGCTGCACATCACGGAGGGCGGGATGCTCAGCCGTGCACAGGGCCCGTACCTGCGCGGCCAGGACAGGGCTGGAGTGCCGGAGTGCCTCGGCGACGTTCTTGTCCGCCCAGACCGCGCGTAGCCACGCCACGCGGGCAGATGAACCACTGTGCGAGCGGTCATCGAGGTCAGGGCATGGCGGGAACGGCAGCGAGGGCCGGGCCACGGCGCGCACGAGAGCGGTGGAACCGTTGCGGAACGCTGCAGGCGAAGCAACCACCAAGTACCTCCGTAAGCGAGGGGACGGGCGGCTGGTGCCGCCGCGCGGAGACGCGGCGGCACCAGGCCGGGGTGACCTGGGTCCAGGTCAGGCGACGTTGGTGGTGCAGGCGCCGCAGGTGGACCCGCAGTTGTCGTCGGTCAGGTTGACCAACCCCGCCGGGTCGGCGATCTCGACGAGGGAGACGTCCAGGTCGAAGCCGTCCGATGCCCCAGGGATGTGCGGGCGTACTTCGGTGCGGCTGGGAACTACGGTGCTGCGCGTCATGCTTCAACTCCTTGTAATCGTTGTGGTGTTACTGGGCTGGAGCGCCCACCAGGTGCCGTCACGGGAGCGTTGCCAGACGGCTGCTCCCAGGACGGCTCCTGGCCGCCCAGCACGAGGGGACGTGCTCCGCGTAGGAAAGTCCTTGCGGGTTGCATGCCTCACGCCGGGAAGTCGTGTGCCGTGAGTCCGATCAAGCGGATGCCGGCCGCCGCTCCATGAAGTAGGCGAGTGCCTGGGCCTTGAGACGATCGAGGCACGGCTCGCACGCGTAGAAGGGAGCGTGCTGCCCGTCCCACTGCACCGGGCCGAGCCAGACCACCAGGACTCCGGTACGCCCGCAGCCGAGCCAGCAGTCGCCGGTGATCCACGGCCACTCCATGGAGGAACGTCCCCTTTTCTCAGCTGGTCGGGATGGTCGATCTGGCGGCCTGGCAGTTGGGAGCGCAGGCCCCGAGCTGGAACGGCACGCCCCTGTGGCGCATCTCGCCCAGCCGTCGTCGCTTGCTCCCAACGGCCAGGCGCAGAGGGCGCAGTCCATGGCCATCTGCTGGCGGGGCCAGAGTCGTGCCAGATCCGGAAGGGGCGAGGATGCCGTGGCCGGGATGCTCACTTGCCACCTTCGGTACGGAGTTCCGCCCAGACCTCTTTGCCCCAAGGGCGCCTGTCCGAGCCGTGCAGGTCGTAGCCCCAGCGGTCGGCGACAGCGTCGACGAGGAGCAGCCCGCGCCCCGACTCGTCGTCGTCAGCCGTTTGGCCGAGTATGGGAAGACGCGATGGTTCCCGATCCAGGACCCCGACACGCAGTCGAGTCGCACTCGGCCGCCCAACCATGAGGCGAATCTCGGGACACGGAGTGTGCCTGGAGGCGTTCGCGATGAGCTCCGTAATGATCAGCGCGGCACGGTCGGCGAGACCGTCGAGGTGCCACACGCCGAGGACGTCCCGAACGAGTTCGCGGCCGAGCTCGGCCGTGGACGGCTCGCACGGGAAGGTCTGGCTGTACGTGGGATGGCCGACGGACAGGGCCTCAACTTGTGTTCTCAGACTCGTCATTGGGGTGGAGCCTTCGTGTCGTCTCGGCGCCCGGCCCGCCCCCGCGGGGGAACCTCAGGGGCGGGCCGGGCCGTCAACAGCCGCCCGCACGGTGGGGCGCGGCGGGCGACCAGCACCCAGACAACTCCCTTTCCCAGCAGGTTGGTTAGGACGTTCAGGTGCTCAGTCGACGGACCGGCCTAGGGCGTTTTGACCTCTCCTTTACCTGGCGGGCAGGGATCGCGCGGACTACCGTGCCCGCATGGACACCACCCGCAACACCGTTCTTGAGGCGTGGATGACCGAACACGGCTACAGCTCCAACAGCCTCGCCGAGGCCGTGAACAGGGCCATTGAACGGTTGACCGGGCGCCCTGGTGGACTCGACGGCTCATCGGTCCGGGCATGGAAAGCGGGCCGGGTGACCTGGCCAAAGTCAGCAGCCCGCAAAGCACTTGAGGACGTCACCGGGCTACCCGCCGTCGCTTTAGGGTTCGTGCCACGGGGCCGGCCGTCGGCCACCCCGGCCCCACCGCAGCAGGAGGACCCCGACATGAAGCGCCGCACCCTTGTCGGCAGCATCGCGGCGGCTGCCGCCGCAGCAGCCGCACCCGGCACCGCATCACCGCGCCGTATCGGCATGAGCGACGTCAACCGCCTCAACAAGCGCTTCGCCGAGATCATCGCCAGCGACCACCGCCACGGCGGACAACTCGGCATCGAACAGCGGGCCGCCGCCCTCGCCGACGAGGCGCTCAACCTCCAGAACGCAGGCAGCGCCACCCAGCGCGTACGAAGCAACCTCTACGCCTCAGCAGCCGCCTTCCGCTCCTCCGCGATGTGGGCTGCCATCGACGGCCGGCGCTACGACGTCGCCAAGGCGCACATGCGCGAGGCCCAGGCCCTCGCCGAGATGTCCGGCGACCAGGCGATCAAGTTCCGCATCTGGAGCCACGCGGGCACCATGTACCGCCACATGGGCCGCCCCGCCGACGCATTCGCCGCCAACGACGTCGCCCGCAACCTGCACCTCACCCGCCGAGACCCCCTGTTCGCCTCCCTCGGCCTGGCCCGCCAGGGCGCCATCCACGGCACGGCACAGGACCGCACCGGCACCCGCCGCGCCTTCGAGCAGGCCCAGGACGCCATGCTGCGTGCCGACCCCACCGATTACCGGCCGGTGTGGATGCTCGCCTTCTACGACCAAGCCGAACTGGACTCCCTGGCCCTCTCCGCACACTTGGCGCTCGGCGACTACTCGACCGCCGAATACCACGCCCACCGCTGCCTGTCCGCCCTCCGCCCACACATGATCCGTTCCCGGGCCATCACCACCACCCGGCTCGCCCACGCCCAGCTCGCCCAGGGCGCCCCCGACGCCGCCACAGCCACCGCGATGAAGGTCCCCGCCGAAGCCGCCACCCAGCACGCCCGGGTCACGCGCATGCTCCAGGAGTTCGGGGCCGCACTGCGCGCCACCGCGCCGGGCAGCTCCACCGCGCAGACCTGGACCGAGCACACCGCCACCTGGAGGATGGCCGCATGACCACGGCGCCCGCCATCGAACTGCGCACCTTCACCACCCTCGACACCGCCCGAGGCGACCTCCTCGACGTGTACGCCGACGTGCGCGCCCCGCTCCTCCACCTGCCGAACTACGCCGTCACGGCGTTCGGCGAACGCCTGGACCGACACAGCACCGAGCCGGGGTTCACGGCCGTCCTCGCGTACGCAGACGGACATCCAGTTGGCTACGCCTACGGCAACACCATCGAGCACGGCGACCGCTACTGGCAGCGCACCAGCCCGCCGCCGGCCGAGAAGTACACCGAGCGTCCGGCCGTGGCCCTGAAGGAGATCGGCGTCCGGCCGACCTGGCGGAAGACCGGCACCGCCCGCCGCATCCACGATGCCCTCATCGCCACCCGCGACGAGCCGTACGTGACACTCATGGTCAACTCGGCCGCCGGCGACGGAAAGGTCCACGCGCTCTACAAGTTGTGGGGGTACGAAGACATCGGGCAGAGCCAACCGTCACCGGCCTCACCGGTCCTCACAGTGATGATCCGCGACACCCGATGACCCCAGAGGGTGGGCAGCGCTGGAATTGACCCGCGAGGCCCAGTCGCGGAGTACGTCCGGCGGGGCCTCGTTGAACCTGCTGGGCCACAGACGGGGCGACCGAGCAGGGCTGGTGCTCGTCGCAACATCTATCAGCCCGTATTTGACAGGAAACCTCTACCCTGGACCTATTGTCTGTTGCGTCTGGAACGTGAGGGCTGCGAGTGAGACTGAGGCAAGAAGCTCGTGTCCTCAAGGAGAAGGCCGTTTCTTCGATGGTTGCGGCGGCCGAGGCATTCAACTCCCCACACGACCGAGGGCGAGAAACGAAGGTACTTCTGCACCTTCAGCACTCCTTCGAGATGCTGCTGAAAGCCGCGCTCGTCCAGAAGGGCATTAGCGTCTTCGACCCAGCCCTGGGCCGGTCACTCGGATTTGAGACCTGCGTACGCAAGGCTGCAGAACACCCGGACATCAAGCTCAGCGAGCCTGACGCAGGGACGCTCAGAGCCATCGACGCCATGCGCGATGACGAGCAGCACTGGTTCAACCAGGTTTCCGAGCAGCTGCTGTACGTGCATGCCCGAGCTGCCGTGACACTCTTCGACGACCTACTCAGGGGCGTATTCAAGGAGCCACTGGCTGACCACCTGCCCGACCGCGTACTGCCGGTGTCGGTTGCCCCGCCCCGTGACCTTGCCCTCCTTCTGGACGAGGAATACACGCAGATCGCAGCCCTGCTCAAGCCTGGCCGACGCGCGACACACGAGGCGCGAGCCCGGATTCGAACCTTGTTGGCTATGGAGGCCCACACCGGGCCGGAGACTCGCGTCTCGAGCAAGGACGTCGACCGTGTTCAGGCTGGCATACGCGGAGGAGCGGCACGCTCAGAAGTCTTCCCTCGCTTGGAGGAGCTGGCTACTGCTACGGACGGTGAGGGGCTGCTGATCAAGCTGCGCTTCGTCAAGAACCAGACTGCTCCGCCTGTGCGCTATGCAGCTGATGAAACCGTGCCCGCCGCCGCGATCCGAGAGGTGGACCTCCAGGCGAAGTACCACCGCTCGGCGGCCGAGCTCGCTGAGGCACTTGGCTTGACCCAACCCAAGTGCGTCGCGTTGCGGCGACACCTGGGCATCGACGCTGATCCCGCGTGTTGCCACGAGTTCGTATTCAGCTCCCAACGCCTGAAGCGCTTTTCCGACAACGCCTTGACCCGCATGCGCACCGCGCGCGACACGTTGGATCTGGAAGCCCTCTGGCGAGCTCACAACCCGTCCGCCCGCCAGCCGGAGTCGTGCACCGTACCCGGCTGTCAGGCGGGGTGACTGTCGCGATTCTCGGCGATCTTTGTCGACTCTGTGAGACCGCCTTGCTATGGACGGCACAGTCTCGCGACCAACGATTCTTCGGGTGCCCCGCTCGTATCAGTGGGCTGCGCTAGCCTGCATCCGTGATTACAGGTGAGCTGAAGAGCAAGATCGATCGACTGTGGGACGCCTTCTGGTCAGGGGGTATCTCCAACCCGCTGGAGGTCATCGAACAGATCACCTATCTGATGTTCATCCGGCGCCTCGACATCCTGGAGCAGGCCAAGGAGAACAGGGCCAATCGCACGGGGCGGCCGGTCGAGAACCCGATCTACACGGACGATACCCAGGTCCTGCGCTGGTCCGTGTTCATCAACGAGTCCCCCGAGAACATGCTCACTCGGGTACGGGACGGCGTCTTCCCCTGGCTGCGCACGCTGGGTGGCGAGGAGTCCACCTACGCGCACCACATGAAGGACGCACGCTTCACCATCACAACCTCGAACCTGCTCACCAAGGCCGTCGACATGATCAACGGCATCGACATGGGCGACAAGGACACCAAGGGCGACCTGTACGAGTACATGCTTGGCAAGATCGCCACGGCTGGGCAGAACGGCCAGTTCCGTACTCCTCGGCACATCATCCAGCTGATGGTGGAGATGATGGCCCCGCAGCCGGGAGATGAGATCTGCGACCCGGCGTGCGGGACGGCTGGCTTTCTGGTGGCGTCTGCCGAGTACGTCGAGCGCACGCATCGCGAGGCATTGTTCGAGCCGGCCCAGAGGCAACACTTCAACGAGAGCATGTTCCACGGGTTCGATTTCGACAACACCATGCTCCGGATCGGCAGCATGAACATGCTGCTGCACTCGGTCGAGAATCCCGATATTCGCCACCGCGACTCTCTCGCACAGAGCGCGGCAGGCGAGGCCGACCAATACTCCCTCGTCCTCGCCAACCCGCCCTTTGCCGGAAGTCTGGACTCCGACGCGACGGCGTCTGACCTGCAGAAGGTCGTCAAGACCAAGAAGACCGAGTTGTTGTTTCTGGCGCTGTTCCTGCGCCTACTCAAGCCCGGCGGTCGGGCTGCGGTCATCGTGCCGGAAGGGGTGCTGTTCGGTTCTAGCAAGGCGCACAAGGACCTGCGAAAGCTGCTTGTTGAGGGCCACAAGCTGGACGCCGTGGTCAAGCTACCTGGGGGCGTCTTCAAACCATACGCTGGAGTCTCCACGGCAATCCTGTTCTTCACGAAGACCAACAGCGGGGGCACGGACGACGTCTGGTTCTACGAGGTTGCGTCAGACGGTTGGAGCCTTGACGACAAGCGTGCGCCGCTATTGTCGGAGGAGAAGCTCGGCCCGCTCGTGGGCGATGGCATGTTGAACGAGGCCGAGCATGCGAAGAACAACCTGCCCGACGTTCTGGCACGTTGGCGACGCCGCAACGGCAGCGAACAGGAGCGGGCGCGGACTGAGCAGAGTTTCTGCGTTCCGAAGGAAGAAATTGCCGCGCAGGACTACGACCTGAGCCTCAACCGCTACAAGGAGACCGTCCACGAGGAGGTCGAGCATCGCGCTCCTGGCGAGATTATGGATGACTTGGCACGGATCGAGTCGGAAATCCAGCAGGGCATGAGCGAGTTGAAGATTCTTCTCACCGCAGGCTCTAACGGGAGGACGTCGTGAGCGAGGCCCTCGAGCCCTCGGAATGGCATTTGGTAAAGCTCAAAGACCTATTGAGCGAGCCCATGATTAACGGGCGTTCAGTGAATACTCGCGATGGCGGGTTTCCCGTATTGCGACTGACGGCTATCCAGCCGGGCGGAATCGACGTTTCTGAACATAAGGGCGGCGACTGGAGTCGAGATCAAGCCTCCCCCTTCTTGATCAAAGAGGGTGATTTTCTAGTCAGCCGTGGCAACGGGTCACTGGATCTAGTTGGGAGGGGTGCTCTGGTTCGGGAAAGTTCCATCGAGGCCGCATTTCCCGATACAATGATCCGCATTCGAGTGCGATCTGATGTTATTTCCACCGCCTATCTGTCAAAAATCTGGGATTCCCCCTACGTGCGGAGCCAGATCGAGCGATCTGTTCGTACGACATCGGGAATTTTTAAGGTGAATCAAAAAACTCTCGGCGAGATTGAGCTGAGGGTTCCTCCCCTTCCGCACCAATCCCGGATCTCCCAGGTGCTGGAGCGAGTGGATTCGCTGCGCACCAAACGTCGCGAGGCCATCGGCCTCCTTGACGACCTCGTGCGATCGACATTTCTCGACATGTTCGGTGCTCCGGACCCGACCTGGTCGCATACCACAGTGAACGACGTAGCGAAGAAATCCAAGGGCTCGATCCGAACGGGTCCCTTTGGTAGCCAGCTACTGCGCGAGGAGTTTACCGACTCGGGAATTTCGGTGCTCGGGATCGACAATGCAGTGACGAATGAATTCGCTTGGCAGGGGCGGAGATTCATCACTGACGAGAAGTATAAGAAGCTAGCACGGTACAGGGTTTATCCCGGGGACGTACTGATTACCATCATGGGAACGTGTGGCCGCTGCGCGGTCGTTCCCGATGACATCCCGATTGCCATCAACACCAAGCATCTGTGCTGCATCACCCTGGATCAAGAAAAGTGCCTACCAGAATTTCTGCACAGCTATTTCTTGATGCATCCAGATGCTCGGAGCTATCTGCGCCGAACCGCCAAGGGTGCAATCATGGCAGGGCTCAATATGTCAATCATCAAGGACCTTCCTATCGTTCTTCCACCGGTAGAGGCGCAGCGGAAATTTGTGAAGCGAGTGACGTCACTAAGAAGAGTTAAGAGTGCATGTCTCGCTCATCTCGCCGAGCTTGATGCTCTGTTCGCCGCGCTCCAACACCGCGCGTTTCGTGACGAACCGTGGCTTGCGTCGACGGCGCCGATTGTATAGCCGAATGGGTGTTGCTGTAGCGGCGGCAGACGCCGCGGTGTGTCCTCCTTGTACCAACCTCCATACCGCTAATGAAAGGTCACTAGAGTGAGCAACTTTGAGTTCCTCCAGGCCGAGTGGCCTGACCTGCACCGTGAAGCGATACACGCCGAACGGCTGGCACATGCGGACCCGAGGGCATCCTCGTTCTATGCGCGCCGGGTGCTGGAACTCACGGTGGCCTGGTTGTTCGAAGCCGATGACACGCTTAGGTTGCCTTATCGTCGCGATTTAGCAGCACTGATTGCCGAGCCGACGCTAGTGCGGGTTGCTGGCCCAGCGGTCCGGGCGAAAATGGATGTAATCCGTCGGCAAGGCAATATCGCTGTGCACCGCAAGACACCCATCACCCCCCAGGACGCGGTGCGCACACTTGCGGAGCTATTCCACGTCCTGTACTGGATGGCCCGCACCTACACCCGCGACCAGGCCCAACTGCCTCCGTCCACGCTTGCCTTCGATGCGACGCTGATACCTCGACCGGTCTCCGCAGAGGTGCGCATCGCCAAGCAGGCCGAGCTGAAGGCCCAGGCAGAGAAGCACGCTGAGCAAGATGCCGCGCTGATCGCCGAGCGGAAGAAGAACGAGGATCTCGACGCGGAGATCGCTGCGCTGCGGGCAGAAATCAAGGCGGCCAAGGTCGCGAACGAGGCACAGCCGGACACACACGACTACAACGAAGCCCAGACCCGCACCCTGATCATTGACCTCCTCCTCAAGGAGGCTGGCTGGGACCTGGACCAGCCAAGGGACCGCGAATACCCGGTGACTGGGTTGCCGCCCTCGGCCGCGCCCTCTGGCAAGGGCAAGGTTGACTACGTTCTGTGGGACGACGACGGCAAACCCCTGGCCGTCGTCGAGGCCAAGCGAACCACCCGCGACCCGCAGCAGGGCAAGTATCAGGCAACCGTCTACGCCAAGGCCCTGGAAGATCAGTTCAAGCAGCGGCCGGTGATCTTCTACACCAACGGCTACCGCACCTACTTGTTCGATGACCTCAGCTACCCTCCCCGTGAGGTGCAAGGCTTTTACACCAAGGATGAACTTCGTCTCTTGGTCCAACGGCGGGCCAGCCGCCGCAGCCTCGCCAAGATGCCGATCAACGAGCAGATCGCCGGCCGCCACTATCAGTCCCGCGCAATAAGACGGATTGCCGACTCCTTTGAAAAGGACTCACTGCGCCACACCCTGCTCGTGATGGCAACCGGATCCGGTAAGACCCGCACCGTAATCGCGCTGAGCGACCTGATGATGCGCGCAAACTGGGCCAAGCGCATCCTCTTCCTCGCCGACCGTACGGCTTTGGTTAAGCAAGCCACCAACGAGTTCAAGAAGCATCTGCCTGGTGCCCCCGTCGTCAACCTGCTAGAGGAGAAGGACCCCAACGCGCGGGTATTCGTATCCACTTATCCGACGATGATGAATCTAATCGATCAGACCGACGCTGCGGGCCGCCGTCCCTTCGGCCCTGGCTTCTTCGACCTGATCGTTATCGATGAGGCACATCGCTCGATCTACCAGCGGTACGGAGCGATCTTCGACTACTTCGACGCGCTCCTTGTTGGCCTGACAGCAACGCCTAAGGACGAAGTCGACCGGAACACCTATCGTCGCTTCGAGCTTGAGGATGGCGTTCCCACTGATGTCTACAGCCTGGACGAGGCGGTGGCAGAGGGCTACCTGGTGGCGCCGCGTGCTGTCGATGTCCCGCTGAAGTTCCAGCGGGGTGGCATCAAGTACGACGACCTCTCCGACGAGGATAAGGAGAAATGGGACGAGACGGAGTGGAGCGAGGATGGGCAAATCCCTGACGAGATCACCACAGAGGAACTGAACAAGTACCTCTTCAACGCCGACACCGTCGACAAGGTCCTGCAGACCCTCATGACGCACGGCCTGAAGGTCGACGGCGGCGACAAGCTCGGCAAAACCATCATCTTCGCCGCCAACAACCGCCACGCGGAGTTCATCGCAGAACGGTTCGACAAGAACTACCCGCACCTCAAGGGCGCCTTCGCCCAGGTCATCACCTACCGCACCGAGTACGCCCAGAGCCTCATCGACAAGTTCTCCGAAGCTGCGGAGCTTCCCCAGATCGCCATCTCCGTGGACATGCTGGACACCGGCATCGATGTGCCTGAGGTCGTCAACCTCGTCTTCTTCAAGCTGGTGCGGTCCAAGACCAAGTTCTGGCAGATGGTCGGCCGCGGCACGCGCCTCGCACCCGACCTGTTCGGCCCGAACCGCAGCAAGGACGGCTTCCTGGTTTTTGACCTGTGCCAGAACATCGAGTTCTTCAACCAGAACCTGATGCGCGCTGAAGGCAAGGTCGCTCCCTCTCTGAGCCAGCGGATCTTCGAACGCCGCGCCGACCTGCTCCTCGCCCTCGACGAGGCAGAAGACCCTGGCCAAGAGGCAGCGGAGTCCGCCGTACGTCCACAGTCCGATGGCACGGTCAGTGATGAGGGCCTGCGCTGGGACCTCGCCACACGCCTGCACGACGAGGTGACGGCGATGAATCCGGACAACTTCCTTGTCCGTCCGCACCGCGAGCAGATTGAAACCTTCGCAGACTTCGATACGTGGCTTGCATTCACACCTGACGCGCACAGCCAAGTCGTCGATCACCTATCAGGACTTCCGACGGCCTTCCGTGACAAGGACGACACCGGGGAGGAGGCCAAGCGATTCGACCTGCTTTCGCTCCGACTCCAACTCGCCGTTCTGAATGGCGACCCGAGCTTTATTCGCCTGCGGGACCAAGTCCAGGAGATTGCGTCCACACTGCTCGACCATCTGACTATCCCCGCGGTCAAGGCCCAGCGGCCCCTGCTCGACGAAGTGGCCGGCGATGAGTGGTGGCAGGATGTGACGCTTCCCCTGCTGGAGACGATGCGCCGCCGTCTGCGCGGGCTCGTCCGGCTGATCGAGAAGACCAAGCGCAGCATTGTCTACACCGACTTCGAGGACGAGCTCGGCGAGCTGACCGCTGCCACGCTCAGCGGCATGGAGATTGGCACCGATCTCACACGTTTCGAGCAGAAGATCCGTATCTACCTCAACACGCATCAGGACCAGCTCGCCGTCCAGAAGATCCGTCGCAACAAGCAGATCACCGCGACTGACCTGTCACAGTTGGAACAGATCTTCGTGGAGGCCGGCCTCGGCACCACTGCAGACATCGACTACATCAAGGATGCCAAGGGCGGCCTCGGCCTTTTCCTACGGTCGCTGACGGGCCTGGAGCGGGAAGCAGCAGCCTTGGCCTTCGACACCTTCCAGCAGGGCAAGACGTTCACAGCCAACCAGCTCCGCTTCCTCAACGAGCTGATCGACTATCTGGCGCGCAACGGCACCATTGACGTCGACGCGCTGTATGAGTCGCCGTTCACCGCGCTCGCGCCGACCGGTCCCGAGGCGATCTTTCCCGACACCGAAGTAGACGCGATGGTGTCCGTCATCCACTCGATCCGCTCCACCGCTGTCGCGGGCGAAGGCGCGGCTTGATCAACCAGACACAGGGGAGATGCAATGCGTCAGGAAGAGATCACCAACGAGTGCCCTGGGACGGGTCAGCACGGGCGCATGGACGAGAGCGCGCCGGGCGACGACTGGTACGTGATCTGCCATGTGTGTGGAACGAAGTGGGCGGGAGGCAGCACCCTCCTCGTGCCTCACGAGGACCTGCGAAAGCGCTGACGCTCGGGCTGGTCGTGCGTGAGCGATGCGTGAGCGGATGACGTAGAACGGACGATCACGGAGTGGATCGTGCATCCTCCGAGGCCCTCTCCGACCTGGTGGTTCCGGACACCCAAGAACCGTCCGGAACCACCCAACAAGCTTTGGCCAGGACTTTTAATCCATTGGTTGTGGGTTCGAGTCCCACAGGGCCTACGAGAAGGACCCCAGCTCAGTGACGAACTGAGCTGGGGTCCTGTTCCTTTTGGGGTACCTGCTCGATCGCCGGCTCAGTCGAAGCTCAGCCGACTGGCAGGCACATCTGTGCGGGCGGGAGGCAGACGACGGGGTCCGGAGTTCTCACTGGCCGCTCGCGGGCTCATCGGTCCGCAGCCAGGCCGGGAGCAGGGCCTGCACGGCGGGCAGCGCCATCACGCGGGCCAGGCCGCCGGCGACGGCGAGCGCGCAGGCGACCCACGGCAGGGACTCGGGGATGCCGGAGGCGCCGACGATGGCCGGGAGCGCCACGGCGATGCCGACCAGCGTCTGCAGGACGGTGCGCACGGTGCGCTTGGTGGAGTCCTTCACGGTCAGTTCTCCTTCCAGACGAGCACCTTGAGGACGGCGCCGGTGATCTTCACGGGGGCGTTCTCGAACGCCTTCACGCGGATGCGCATCTGCCGCCCGGAGGCCAGGCGGCCGGTGATCGGGACCTTGCCGAAGGTGTCGCCGGGCGTGCCGATGACCTCGCCGACGGGGTGGTCCTGGACGTGGGCGCCCTGGCTGTCGTACTCGGACTGGCGGACCTGCAGCTGCGAGCCGGCCGGGAGACCGGACAGCTGGAGGTTGAGTTCGCCGGTGAAGCGGGCGGCGCCCTTGGCGAAGACGCTGCCGCCGGTGGCGTGGTCGCCGGTCTCGTCGGTCCACTCGGTGGTGAACACAAGGGTGGTCCAGTCCTGGCCGGGCTTCAGCGTGACCTCGGCGGCGCCGAGGTTGACGTACTTGGGCATGGGATCCTCTCCTCCTTGGTCCGCCGGTGGTGCGCCCCACTCGCCTGCCGGCCGTGCCAGGCAGGCGTTCACGTCGGCGCGAAAGGTCACCATGTCGAAGCCGCGAGGGTCGATCTTCTGGTCGGACCACTCCAGGTGGCCGATGCAGCTCTTCTCGCTCCAGCCGTAGTGCCGTAGGATCGCGGCGGCGGCCTTGATCATGGCGACGTACTGGACTCGCGGCCAGGGGTCCTGGCCGTCGCCGAGGTTCTCGCACTCGTAGCCGTAGAAGCAGTCGTTGCCGTCCGCGGCACCGGCGTCGCCCTCGCCGTAGTGCGTGGCCGGGGGCCGACTCGTGTAGGACTCGTCGATGACGGCGTTCAGGACGTCCGGGTCTCCGCCTCCGGCGTGGTTGGCCCGGCCGGCGGAGCACATCAGCGCCTCGCCTGCCTTGGTGATGTATGCGTGGGCCCGGGGGCCGGGCAGAGCCGAATTGCCGGTGTAGACGACCTCGTAGTCACCGTGTGCCGCGGTGTGGTGAATGAGCACACCATGAACGGGTCCGAACGGCTTGCCCGTTGCCTCGTCGCGCTCGTGCGTGGTCCAGCCTGTGTGCGGGGTTTTGACCGTGACGCCCTCGGAGCGTAGTGCGGCGAGCAGTTGGCCCGCGGTGAGTGGTGATGCCATCAGCCCTCCAGGGCATAGAAGGCAGCCCCGGCCGTTCGGCGTGGGGAGTGGATGGGCGTTGGATCAGCCGGGGTTGGCGCCGGAGGCCGCCATGAACTGGAAGTCATCGAGGCGCATGGATGTGATGCCCGCTGTCTGCCCGGTCAGTCCCCAGTTCCGGGTGGTACTGAGGAATACGCGGAACGGGGCCGAGCTGAGACAGGTGCCGAGGCTGGAGAGGGCGACCCAGGGGGTGGCTGCAGACGTCGGCGGTGATCAGCCGGCCGGGTCTCCACAGCGTCGTTCGGCGCGGTCGCAGAACTCGCCTGCCTGGCGGGCTGGAAGCACCACGACAGGCGGCGTCCCGTCGCCGCATTTAGTTTCAAACGATACCGTATCGAATGAAGTATTCTGGCCCCATGGCCGCCGACGTTCCTGACCAAGCCACCGCCTCGCGTGCGACCGACCGCCCCGGGGATCCCTCGCCTTTCGCTCTCGGCCTGCTGCTGCGCCGGGCGCACTGGCGCGCGGCGCAGGTGATGACGGAGGCGCTTCGACCCCTCGGCATCGAGTTGCGGCATTTCGCGGTGCTGATCGTGCTGGTCAATCGCGGGCCCACGGTGCAGCGGGATCTGGCGGCGGCGACGGGGTCGGACAAGGCGGGAATCATGCGGGTCGTGGACGACCTGGAGCGCAAGGGCCTGGCCGTACGCAAGGCCGTTCCGGGGGACCGGCGGGTGCGGGCGGTGGAGATCACCCCTCAGGGACTGGAGCTTTTCGACGCGGCCCACGTGGCGGCGGAGCCGCTGGCCGAGCGTCTGGTTGCCGAACTGGGGCCCGGCGACCCGGAGCAGCTGACGGATCTGCTGACCCGGCTTGCCCATCCCGCGGACAACGAGGCGTAGGCGCACCCGCGTACCCGCCGCCGGCGGCTGCCGCGCCGCATGCCCGGCCGGTGTGCTCTTCACCGACGCCCGGCATCACCGTCGTCTCGACGTGAGTCGTGCCGGCAGGCCGAACGCCGGTCCGCTCCCCGTGCCGGCCGCCTGTTCCCAGGTGCAGACCTCCCGGTCCCGGGCCGCCTGCCCCTGGGTACGGAGGGCCATCGGCACCGCCGAAGAGGGCGCAGGTGCCGAAGACGCCGTGTGACGACCCGGGGCCAGGGGGCACACGACGTCTGCAGCTCGCGAGAGTTACGCGGCGAGACGTTCGGCGAGTTCCTTGGCCTTGGTGGTCGCCTCCTCGAAGGCGCGCATCCGGGACGCCTCGTAGAGGGGGACCAGTCCGGACATGGCCGGGTTGCGGGGGGCCATGGTGAGTTCCGGGACGATGAAGTCGAGGTCCAGGCCGAGGGTGCCCTTGAGGACGGCCTCCAGGTAGTTCTGCACGAACTCGTGGCCCTCGCGCGGGGTGCCCGGCGCGTAGGAGCCGCCGCGGCTGGCGACGACGATCACCGGGGTGCCCTGGGCGGACGGAGTCTCGCCGGCGGTGCGGCCGAGCAGGAGCACGCTGTCCAGCCACGCCTTGAGGGTCGACGGGATCGAGAAGTTGTACATGGGAGCACCGATCAGAACGGCGTCCGCCTGCTCCAGCTCCTCGATGAGCTGCACGCGCGCGGCGAACGCGGCGGACTGCTCCGAGGTGCGCTCGGTGGGGGCGGCGTAGCCGGCGGACCAGGCGTCGGCGGTGATGTGCGGGACAGGGGCGACGGCGAGGTCGCGGTAGATCACCGTGCCCGCCGGGTGCTGCTCCTCCCATGTCCTGCGGAAGGCGGCCGTGACCGAACGGGACGAGGACGCCTCGCCAGGAAACACGGACGAGTCGATGTGCAGCAGCGTGGCCATGGGCTTTCTCCAAGGTGCGGCGCCCGAGGCGTGGGCCGGGGGCTGAGGATTCGGTACCGAGATGGTTTCACACGATACGGTATCGAGTGATACTATCGTGAGTGCAGCGAAGGCGAACCCGTTGAGTCGATGGAGGCGGGCGATCATGGACGTCTACGAGGCGGTGACGAGCCGACGCGCGGTGCGCAGGTTCACCGACCGCCCTGTCCCGAGGGGGACGCTGGAGCGCGTCCTGTCCGCCGCGGCCTGGGCGCCGTCCGGATCGAACCTCCAGCCGTGGCACGTGTACGTGGTGACCGGCGCGCCGCTGGCCGAGCTCAAGAAGCGCGCCGGTGAGCGCCTGGCCTCGGGCGACCCCTGGGACGAGCCGGAGTACGAGATGTACCCGCCCGCGCTGAAGTCGCCCTTCCGTGAGCGTCGATCCGCCTTCGGTGAGCAGCGCTACGGCGCACTCGGCATTCCGCGCGAGGACCTGGAAGCACGGCAGAGGGCCGCTGCCGCGAACTGGGACTGTTTCGGTGCGCCTGCCGCCCTGTTCTGCTACATCGACCGTGACATGGGCCGGCCTCAATGGTCCGACGTCGGCATGTACCTGCAGACCGTCATGCTGCTGCTCCGCGCCGAAGGGCTGCACAGCTGCCCGCAGATGGCCTGGGCGAAGTTTCACAGCACCGTCGCGGAGGTCCTGTCACCCCCGGACCAGCTCCTCCTCTTCTGCGGCATGTCGATCGGCTTCGAAGACGTCACCGCAGGAGACGCCCGCATAGGCCGGGCGCCGCTCGACGAGACGGTCACCTTCGTCGACGGCCACGGCCCGTGACACCGCCGCCCCTCGGCTGATCAAGGCGCCGTGTCTTGCCCCGCCCACGTAACCGCTCATATGACATATTCCGCACATAACACCGACGAAAGGCATGTCATGAAGATCGCAGTCATCGGCGGCACCGGGCTGATCGGGTCGCAGGTCGTCAGGAACCTGAACGCCGCCGGGCACGAGGCGGTACCGCACTCGAAGTCCAGTGGCGTCGACGTCATCAGTGGCCGGGGAGTGGAAGAGGCGGTGGCGGGAGCCGACGTCGTCGTCAACCTGACGAACTCCCCGACCTTCGACGAAGCCTCCCCGGCCTTCTTCCAGACCTCGATGGACAACCTTCTGGCCGCGGCCCGGAAGGGTGGCGTCGGCCACTTCGTCATCCTCTCGATCGTCGGCGTGGACCAGGTGCCGGAGCTGGACTACTACCGGGCCAAGGCGCTCCAGGAGAACCTCCTCGTGGACGCGTCGGTTCCCTACTCGATCGTCCGGGCGACGCAGTTCATGGAGTTCATGGACGACGTCCTGTCCTGGACCGCCGACGGCGACACCGTCCGGTTGCCCGCCACGCCGATCCAGCCGATCGCCGCCAAGGACGTGGCCGACGCGGTGGCAGCGGTTGCCGCCGGCGCCCCGCTGAACGGCATCCGCAACATCGGCGGCCCCGAGATCTTCTCCCTGGACGAGCTGGGCCGGATCACCCTGTCCCACAAGGGCGACCACCGCACCGTCGTCACCGACCCCACCGCCGGCATGTTCGCCGCCGTCAAGGGTGACGTCCTCACCGACAAGGACGCCCACCTCGCCGCCACCCGCTACGCCGACTGGCTCTCCTAGCCGCCGTCTCCGCCTCCTGCGTGTCCTGCCCCGGTCCGGCAGTCGTTTCGTGGATGAGCGAGGTGGATGATCTTGGATGTCTACGAGGCGGTCACGAGCCGACGGGCGGTGCGCGGGTTCACCGACCGGCCCGTCCCGAGGCAGGTGCTGGAGCGGGTGCTGTCCGCCGCGGCCTGGGCGCCGTCCGGATCGAACCTCCAGCCGTGGCGCGCCTACGTGGTGACCGGTGGACCGCTGGCCGAGCTCAAGAAGCGCGCCGGCGAGCGCGTGGCCTCAGGTGATCCCTGGGACGAGCGGGAGTACGAGATGTATCCGGCCGCACTGAAGTCTCCGTACCGCGAGCGCCGATCCGCCTTCGGTCATGAGCGCTACAGCGCCCTTGGTATTGAGCGCGAGGACTGGGAGGCGCGGCAGAGGGCCGCTGCCGCGAACTGGGACTGTTTCGGTGCGCCTGCCGCCCTGTTCTGCTACATCGACCGCGACTTGGGCCGGCCTCAATGGTCCGACGTGGGCATGTATCTGCAGACGATCATGCTGCTGCTGCGTGCCGAAGGGCTGCACAGCTGCCCGCAGATGGCGTGGTCGGTGTATCGCAGGACTGTCGCGGAGATCCTGTCACCACCGGACGAGTTCATGCTCTTCTGCGGAATGTCGATCGGGTTCGAGGACACCTCGGTGGGTTACGTCCGTACGGGCCGGGCGCCGCTCGACGAGACGGTCACGTTCGTCGAGGGGTAGATCCGCGACTGCGCGACGACCGGGCAGGCGCCCCGTCGTTGAACTGTTAATCGAACATTGGACGGTCGTGGTCGTGTGCGACGCCTGCGACGTCACGAGATGCAGGTGTTGCAGTTCGAATCTACTGTGGCGGCGGAGGGGGGATCCCACCGAGGGCTGGCAGAACCGTGACGCCCCACGCCTCCATGCGCGGTGACGGTGTCCGGTTCGTTCTCTGGAAGGAACCTGGAATGCCCACGGAGAACCTCGTTCGCAACGGCACATTCACCGAGCCCCGCGTAGGCGGCGCCAGCAAGTCCTGGGCCGGTGTCCACCCGGCCTGGCCCCATCGGGCCACTGGCTGGGAGCCCGTGAACATATGGGGCTATGACCACCTCAACGCCGCGTTCGCGCATCACCCGAACGGCCTTCAGGCCGTCGACCTGGGCCGTGAGTTCACCCAGGGCGGCATCAAGCAGACCATCGAGACCAAAGCGGGTGCCACCTACAACCTCTCGTTCGAGTGCAGTCCGGACGAGTGGCCCAACTGCAACGGCCGGCAGAACAACTTCACGGTGAAGGTCACCGACGACACCGGCGGCACCGAGATCACCTCCCGTGACTTCGACCCCGGAGTGGGCCGCGGCCAGGCGAACTGGCAGCGGAAGGAGTTCTCCTTCCAGGCGAAGAGCGGCCGCACGATGATCAGCTTCCTGGGTATGGCACCCAGCAGCTGTCAGTCGGCCATCACCAACGTGTCGGTCATCGGCCTGACGGACGGCCAGAGCGCGGGTACCGGCACCACGACCCAGAACCAGAACCAGGGCACCACCACCACCGGTCAGGACCAGCAGCTCACGGACCTCCGGAACAAGGTCAACGACCTCACCGGTCAGGTCAACGACCTCACCGCGAAGCTGGCGGAGTGCCAGAAGAACTCCGAGGAACTGCGCCAGAACCAGCGGGATGCCGCCGCGGAGTACGTCCGGGGCAAGCGGCAGGGACGTGAGGCCGCCATGAAGCAGTGGCAGCAGACCGGCCAGGTCACGCTCTAGTCGCCCCAGGCGCACCGTCATCCCCGTCACAGTGAGGAGCTGGACATGACCACTGTCAGCATCGACACCACGAAACAGGACGCCTACGACCGCGGCGAGGACCAGGGCCGCATGGACGCGCTGGCCGGACGGCCGAGCACCTCGCCGCCTCGCGACGGCCGGGGCGGAGAGCAGGACTACTACGCCGACGGCTACGACTGGGGATACCAGCAGGGCCTGAAGGCGCGCGGGCAGGGCAACGGCGGCGCGCAGCAGCCCGTCGGCCAGACCACCACGACCGGGGTGGACGCCCAACTGCGCGTGGACCAGGCCGTCACCCCCAGCATCGACCTCGACGACCCCAAGCCGGCCGGTCTGGCCGTCCTGATCACCTCCGGCGGAGTGCCGGTGCGGCCGGGACGCGTCGAACTGCGCATCACCGCCCCGACGGGCATGGTCTTCGACGACTACATGACGCCCTCCTACCTCTACTCGCCCACGCCGGTCTCCGAGGCGGAGCGTCCCACGCATCGTCTTGAGGAGGGCGGTCGGGTGATGGTGGTCACGGGTGACTTCCACGTCCGCACCGACGAGGCCGACCAGCACGGTTGGCTGATCTCCGCGTCGGTACGCCACATCGACGGCGCCAAGCCCGGAAAGAACAAGGACGGCCTGGCGACGATCAACGGCGTCACCAAGTGCGCGCTGGGCGGCAACCTCTTCTGACCCGGAGAGGGCCGTACGGAGAAAGAGTGGGTGACCGGAGCCGGCTCCGGTCACCCACCCGCGAGCGGGACAAGGCGCAGTGAGGCCGAGGGAGTCGAGCGCATGAACACAGAGATCCGGGGGCCGCTGCGGGGCAGGGCTCCGGTGCCGCTGTCCGTGCTGGACCCCGTGGTCGTCGGCAGTGGGTCCACCGCCGCACGGGCACTGCGGGGCGGTGTGACGCTGGCCCGGACGGCGGAGCGGCGGGGGTATCACCGGTTCTGGGTGACCGAGCATCATTCGGTGCCGGGCGTCGCCACGTCCTGCCCCGCCCTGATCCTGGCTCATCTGGCCGCGCACACCTGGCGCATCCGGCTCGGCTCGGGGGGCGTGATGCTGCCCAACCACGCCCCGCTGGTCGTCGCGGAGCAGTTCGGCACGCTCGAGGCGCTGGCGCCGGGGCGGATCGATCTGGGCGTGGGGCGCGCCCCGGGCGCGGATCTGCCCACGGCCACCGCGCTGCGCCGCACCGACCCGCTGCTGGAGCGCGCCGAGGACTACCCCCGCCAGGTGGGCGAGTTGATCCGGTTCCTGGACGACGACTTCCCCGAGGGCCATCCGCTGGCCGGCGTGCACGCGGTGCCCGGCCCGGTGCAGAGCCGCGTACCCGGCGGTGTGCCGGCATCGGGACGGCCACCGGTGTGGCTGCTGGGCTCCGGCGGCACCGGCGCCCAGTTGGCGGCGGCGCTGGGGCTGCCGTTCGCGTTCGCCCATCACATCGCGCCCGCCGCCACCGTTGCGGTGCTCGACCTCTACCGGCGCGCGTTCCGGCCGTCGGCGGTGCTGGACCGGCCGTACGCCATGGTGTCCGTCCTCGCCTTCGCCGCGGCGGAGGAGACGGAGGCCCGTCGGCACGCGCTCACCGGCGCGCACACGATGATGAGGATCCGCAGCAGCCGACCGCCGGGCCTGGTGCCGGATCCCGGCGACTGCGAGCGCTGCGAACTCACACCGACGCAGAAGGAGTTCGTCGACGGCTGTCTGGCCGACACCGTGTGCGGCACCCCGCAGGACGTACGGGCCGGGCTGGACGAGCTGGTGGACCGTACCGGCGCGCAGGAGCTGATGATCGTCTCGCCCGCCCACAGCCTGCCGGCCCGGATCCGTTCGTACGAGCTGATCGCCGACGCCTACGGCCTAGCGGGCTCCGCCGTCGAGCAGCGGCCCGGCGACCGCGACCGTGCCGAGGGCGACGTCCTGGTACAGATGGAATCCGCCCGCCAGTTGGGGAAGCTCCCGCTCTGACTCGCCCGGATCCTCCTCGGCCGGCGCGTCGGCCGGGGGCGCGGCCATGGAGCCGAGGTCGCCCGCGATGCCGTCCAGCGTCGCCTTGGCCGCGACGGTGAGCAGGCGCAGCGGAAGGTCGAAGACCGCGGCCGTGCGCGGCAGCGGCACCGCCTGGAGCACGGTCGGCGCGGCGCCGACGGTTTCGGAGAGCAGGCGCAGCGGCAGGCGCAGCGTGGCCGCGAGGTCCTGGGGCGGGACCGGCGGCGGAGGGTCGCCGTCGAGCATGAAGTCCTCCCACTCCAGCAGGTCGAACAGGAACTGTCCGCCCTTGTACACCGGCCACACGCCGAGGACTTCGAGCAGCCGCGCGGCTCGCTCGGGCTCCTCGCGGCGCATGGCGATCCCGTGCCGGGCGAGGGTGCACAGCACCGCGCGCGTCCGGGCGTTGCCGCGGCGGACGAGGTCGAGCACCGCCGCATCCTGGGTTTCGGCGGTCCCGGCCGTGCCCGGCTCGGGTGTCTCCGGTGTCTCGGTCCCGGGTGTCTCGGTCCCGTGTGTCATAGCAGCCTCGTGGTGACGTAGTGGGCGATCTGGCGGAGGACGGCCTTGCCCTCGTTCTCGGGAATCACGGCGAGGTCCTCCTCGAACCGGGTGATGCCCTCGTCCGCAAGGCGGGCGGCGAGATCGACGGCGTAGTCGATGGAGCCGTGGCGCCGCATGGCGGCGAGGATCTCCTCCGCGTCCTGCTGGGCCTTGGCGGACCGGGGGCGCTGAAGGACCTCCTGCATCCGGGGCCGCTCCGCTTCGGTCAGGTGGCGGAAGAGGTGGATCAGCATGACGGTGCGCTTGCCCTCCAGCAGATCGCCTAGGGGCTCCTTGCCGTACAGCTCCTCCTGGCCGACGAGGTTCAGGATGTCGTCCTGGATCTGGAAGGCGATGCCGATCAACCGGAACGCCTCGTCGAAGCGGCCGAGGAGGGCGGGGTCCGTCACCCCCGCGCACACCGCGCCGATGCGGCACGGGCTGATGCAGGTGTACCAGCCGGTCTTCTTGGTGCTCATGGTGAAGTACGCCTCGTCCTCGGCCGGCACCACGTGCTTGTGGATCCAGCCGAGTTCCATGGCCTGGCCCTCCACGGACTCCCGGCACATGTGGATCGCCTCGTGGATGAGGGCCAGGGTGCGGGAGAGACCGAGCGTGTCCAGGTTGGACAGGATCGCGTCCACCGCGAGGAGGTTGAGCCCGTCACCGCAGTTGACCGCCAGGCCGATGCCGTGTTCCTCGTGCAGGGTCGGCAGACCACGCCGGTGGGTGGACTCGTCGGCGATGTCGTCGTGGACGAGGAAGCCGTTGTGGAAGAGCTCCAGCGCGGCGGCGGCCCGTACGGCGTCCTCGGGGCGCCCGCCGAAGGCGGCACAGGCGGCGATGGTGAGGGTCGGTCGCAGTCCCTTGCCCTGCCGGGACGGATACAGCCGCATCAGGTCGTAGAGCTCGGCCTTGGGCTCCCGATGCGGGACGAAGGAGGCCATCGCCTCACTGGTGCGGGCCCGGCAGGCCGCCATGGTCTCCAGCAGATCGGCGTCGTGGACCGGCGACTCGTGCCACCACGGCGAGCTGCCACGGCCGTCCCAGAGCAGGCGCGGACGGGTCACCACCGTCCCGCCGATCAGCTCGGGCTCGCCGCCCGTGGCGTCCTGCGGCCGGCGGCGCAGAAGGTAGTCCGTCCCCGCCCAGCCGGAGGCGTCCTCGGCGGGCTCCGGCGGCTCGTCCTCGTCGGCCGTCCCACCCCACGGGACGGGCGCCTCGTCCCGGTAGCACCGCCACAGCTCCTGCACCGAGCGCAACCCCGCGGCGCGCTGGGCGAGCAGGCTGAAGGCACGCCAGACCGCCAGCACCTGCTCCCGGGGGCCGCGGGTGTCGAGACTGTCCGGCAGCGCCTGGTCGGCCGGGCGGTGCTGGAGGTCGAACAGGAGGTTCAGCGCCCGGTTGTCGAAGACGACCTCGACATCCGGGTCGGCCGGCTCGACGCCGTCGGTCTCGGCACCGTCGGCGGGATGTTCGACGACCAGGCGGCTGTGCCGGGCGGACAGCAGGGCACGGCTGCCGTCGTGGAAGCCGAGCCCCAGCCGGATGCCGCGCATCTGGTCGGCCGCCGCCGCGACGATCGCCGGCGCCCGCTGCGAGAGTTCCTCGACGGTCGCGGTCAGCAGGGCCGCCCCCGTTCGGAGCGGGATCGGCTCAGTCACCGCTCGCACCACCGGCGAACTCCACGATGCCCAGGGCCGAGAAGGACGTACGCCGTCCGGAGACGCGGGCGTCCACCTCGCACTCGCCGAGGGTCTCGTGCACGCTGAACGGGTTGAGGCTCGTCTCCGAGGGGTTGGCGATACGGCCCGCCGTGCGGGCGAGGAAGTCCATGACGAGCCGGTCCTCGCCCATCCGCGCCGTGATGAGCAGCCGCCGGGGAACGGCGGCCGCGGGGGCCGTGCCCAGCATCCCCGCCAGCGGCGGGACCAGGACCACCCGATCCCTGGCCAGGGTGTCCTGCACGGTGATGCGCAGGCTGCGACGCGGGAAGTGGCGTACGAGCCGGCCGTCCCGCCACAGCATGACCGAGCCGTTCGCCGCGTCGACGGGCCGGCTCGGGCGGGCCGGCTGGACGAGGGTGAAGACCACGGCCGCCGGCGGCGGACCGGTGGGCTCGCCCGCCGGATCGTTGACGAAGCCGAACACCCAGCCGCCCAGCGCGGGCCAGCTCCAGCGTCCCCGGACCCGTTCGTGATAGCCGATCAGGTCGGCGTACTGGCCGGCGCCGTCGCCCTTCTCCGCCCGGGACCACCGCAGGGCGCCCGTCGCCAGGACGCCCGGCTCGGACTGCCAGCGCAGGTGCTCGCCGTCACCGAACGGCGCGCACTGGGATGTGCAGGGCCTGCTCGTGCGGCGCAGACGCAGATCGACCACCGGTCCGTCACCACGCCCGGCCACACGGAAACCGTCCCCCGCGCCCGGGCTGCCGTGCGGGCGCGGGCGCGGAAGCCGGAAGGCCGACCACGGGGCGGACGGCTGTTCCGCGTTGAACTGGCTCGACGACCAGCCCCGGCCTTCCTCGTGGACGAGCAGGATCGCCATGCGCTGCGGCTCCGGGCCGGTGCGGAGGGCCACTTCGTCTTCGCGGGCCGCCCCCGGCTCGGCGGAGACAGTGCCTGTGGAGGCCCCCAGGACGGAGAGGTTCGCGATCACCGCCTGTCCGCCCTGTCGGGACAGGAAGGCGTAGTGCAGCCAGCGGCGGTCCAGCGGATGGCTCAACGGAGCTCGCGGGAACGGGCCGGACACGCCGAGATCGGCCTCCGGCCGGAGCGTATGGGTCGTCGACACTTTCCGCATGGTAACGGAATGGAGTCATTGAATACTCTGGGTAATCGTTTCTCTGGGGTGGCATTCACCGGGCAGGGGCGTCCGGCTCCGTTCGCGTGAATTGCGGTCCTGTCCGAGTGCCACAGCCGACGACTGTCCCGATCCGCCCGCATCGTGGATCCGGCCCGCCGACCAGGGCTGCTGCTCCCCGGTACCCGGGCCTGCCGCCCGGTGTCCGGGTTCACCGTGAAGGGGTCCACCCGTGGAGACCGACCGACGAAAAGTACTGAGGACCGCAGCGGCCCTCGCGGCCGCCGGGAGCCTGATCGGTCCGGGCGGCGGTGCGGCCGTTGCTCGCACCCGGTCCGGTGCAGCCGCCGCCCGTCCGCCCGTCGCGGGTGAGGGTGTCGAGCCGGCCGCGTGGCGCGAACTGAGGCAGGTCCTCAGCCCGGCGGCAGCCCTGTACCGCCCCGGGATTCCGGCGTACACGGCGCAGGCCGCGCCCGACAACCAGCGTTACGCCTCCGTCCGGCCGTCCGGCGTCCTCGCGTGCGCGACCGAGGGCGACGTGGCCGCGGCGATCCGGTGGTGTGCCAAGCACGGAGTGCCCTTCGCGCCTCGCTCCGGCGGTCACAACTATGCGGGCTACTCCACCACCCCCGGTCTCGTGATCAGTCTGCGCGCGCTGAAGCAGGTGGTGCCGCAAGGGCTGCGGCTGCGGCTGGGCGGTGGCGCCACCAACTCGGACGTGTACGCAGCACGTGCGGCAAACCTCTACTTCCCCGGTGGGCGCTGCCCGGGAGTGGGCGTCGCCGGGCTCACCCTCGGCGGCGGGCTCGGTTTCAACGACCGTAAGTGGGGCCTGACCTGCGACCGGCTCACCGAGACCCGGGTCGTACTCGCAGACGGGACGCTGGTGCGGGCGGCCGACGACGAGAACGCCGACCTGTTCTGGGCCTGTCGGGGCGGGGCGGGCGGCAACTTCGGCATCAACACCGGCTTCGTCTTCGACGCCGTACGCGTCGACCAACTGCGCGCCACCGTCTTCGACGTGACCTTCGGCCTGGACGCGGGCGTCGAGGTGATGGAAGAACTCAGGCACATCCTCGACGGGGACCGTCACCACGACTTCGACGTACGGATCGGCTTCAAGCACGCCGGCGACGGCACCACCTCGCTCTGGCTGCTCGGACAGCGGCTGGGCCACGCGGACACACTGCGACGCCTGTTCAGTCCTCTTCTGGCCTTGCGGCCGACGCGGACCGTCATCGAGGAACACGGATTCTGGTCCGCGCAGGACTACCTCATGGAAACCCCCGGAGCGAAGGACGCCTACGCCTCCAAGTCCCTCGTCCCCGACCGGTGGCCCACGCCCGACACGGTGGCCGCCGTCGCCGACTGGGTACGCGGCTGGCAGCCGGGAGCCGGCCGGGCCACCGGCTACATCACCCTGTTCGCCATGGGCGGCGACAGCGCCACGCCCCGCCCGTACGAGACGGCCTACCCGCACCGCAGGGCAACGTTCGTGATCGACATCGGCACCCACTGGAAGCCAGGCGCCCCGCCGTCCGAGGTCCGCGCCCTACTGGAACAGACTCGCTCCGCCCACCACATGCTCTGCCGCCGCCTCTCCACCCAAGCGGCCTACGTCAACTTCCCGGACCCGGACCTCCCCGACTGGCGGCACGCCTACTACGGAACCAACTACGACCGCCTGGTCACCGTAAAACGGCGGTACGACCCCACCGGCCTGTTCCGCTACCAGCAAGCCGTCGGCGCTCCCCGCAGCTGAGCCCCTCAGTCCGTCCGGTTCACCCGGTACGCCCGGAGGAAGGCCGACACTCCGCCCGTGATCAGGCGGTCGGTCTCCTCCTTGGGCAGGGGCAGGACGCCGTAGTGGGTGGACTGGACGATGGTGTGCGAGGTCAGTGCCGTGAAGTGGCCGGCCGCCAGGGCCGGGTCGCCGTGTACGTCGAGCAGGCCGGCCGCGCCCAGGTGAGCCATGGCCTCGGTGAGGGCCCGGCCGACCGGTTCCGGGCCCGCTTCGTGCCAGGCCTTCAGGACCTCTCCCGGTACGTGGTCGGCCTCGGCGTGGATGTGGCGGACCAGGGCGAAGTGGTTCGGGTAGTCCGTCATGAGGCCGACGAAGGCGCGGGCGAGGGCCACCAGGTCGCGTTCGAGGTCGTCGGGGTGAGGGGGGCGCTCCGGGTCCAGGACGGCCTTGAGGCGGGCCAGTTGGGCGTCCCGGACCTGGCTGGACGTCCACGTCACCACGGTCTCGAAGAGCTGCGCCTTGCCGCCGGGGAAGTGGTTGTAGAGCGTGCGCGTGGAGACGCCGGCCTCGGCGGCCAGCGCGTCGACCGAGGCGCGGGTGTAGCCCTCGCGGCCGAAGAGCGTGCAGGACGCGCTCGCGAGGGCGATCTGCTTCTCCAGCTTGCGCGGTGAGACCTCGCGCCGCGCCCGTGCCGTCCGGCTCTCGTTGGTTTCGCCCACTCCGGCTCCCTCCTGGACCTGCACTGTACCCGACTTGCAATGAGCGTTGTACTTTTTACAACGCTCGTTGTACTTTCCTGGAAGGGCGGCGGCCGCACCGGGCGGTCGTACCGCCGCGAGTCCGAAATGGGGGATCCCTGTGTCCGAACGCCACGAAGTCCCGCTCCGTGTCGCCGTGATCGTCGGCAGCGTCCGCGAGGGCCGGCAGGGCCGGGCCGTCACCGAGTGGTTCCTCGGCGCCGCCGCCGGCGACGACAGCCTGGAGCTGGACGTCATCGACCTCGCCGAGGTGGAGCTGCCGCTGGTGATGCCCGGCTGGGGTGGCAGACCGAGCCCCGAGGCCGTGGCCGCGCTGGCGGACGTCTCGCCCCGGCTCGCCTCTGCGGACGCGTTCGTCGTCGTCACACCGGAGTACAACCACAGCTTCCCGGCAGCCCTGAAGAACTTCATCGACTGGCACCACGCCCAGTGGCAGGCCAAGCCGGTCGGCTTCGTGTCGTACGGCGGTCTCGGCGGCGGTCTCCGCGCGGTCGAGCAGCTCCGGCTGGTCTTCGCCGAACTGCACGCGGTGACCGTGCGGGACTCGGTCAGCCTGCACGGGCCGTGGTCCGGCCTCGGCCAGGACGGGGAACCGCGCGACGCGGCGGTGTGCGCGGGCGCCGCCAAGGGCATGCTCGGCCAACTCGCCTGGTGGGGGCGGGTCCTGCGGACCGGCCGCGCCGAGCTCCCGTACGCCGGCTGAGGGCGGGGCGGGGGAGATGAACACCACGGGTCCCGCCGGGACACCGAGGGCCGGGGCGCCGTCCGTCGAGACACCGCAGGCCGGCGCACCGCCCACCGCGGACACGTCCGCCGCGCTCCACCGCGTTGTCGCCGTCGTCGTCATCGGCTCCGTGATGTCCGTGCTGGACATGACCATCGTCAATGTCGCGCTGCGTCGCCTCTCGGAGTCCTTCTCGGCGCCGCTGGAGACCATCCAGTGGACCGCCACCGCGTACACGCTCGCGCTCGCCGCGGTCATTCCCGCCGCCGCCTGGGCGATGGGCCGGATCGGCGCCAAGCGCACCTATCTGACCGCGCTCACCCTGTTCACGCTGGGCTCGGTGCTCGCCGCGTGCGCCTGGGACGCGGGCAGCCTCATCGCCTTCCGCGCGGTGCAGGGGCTGGGCGGCGGGCTGCTGATGCCGGTCGGCATGGCGCTGGTGATGCGGATCGCCGACCGGGCCCGGCTCGGCCGCGCGATGGGCCTGCTGGGGCTGCCCGTCCTGGTCGGGCCGATCGCCGGGCCGCTGCTCGGCGGCTGGCTGGTCGACTCCGCGTCCTGGCGCTGGATCTTCCTGGTCAACCTGCCGGTGGGCGCGCTCGCCCTGACACTCGCGGCACGGCTGCTGCCCGGGGACGCGCCCGATGCCCGTACCACCGGGGTGCCCCGCCTGGACGTCCCCGGCCTGTTGATGTTCTCGCCCGGTCTGGCCCTGCTCCTGTACGGCCTGGCCCGTGGCGGTGAGCGCGGCGACTTCACGGCACCGGGCGCACTCCTGCCCACGCTAGCCGGTGCCGTTCTCGCCGCCGCCTTCGTACGACGCGCCCGCACCGTCCGCGCGCCGCTGCTGGACCTGCGGCTGCTGGGCGACCGCACCTTCGCCGCCGGCATCGCCACGCTCGCCCTGTTCACCTGCGGGTACTTCGGGTCGATGCTGCTCGGGCCGCTGTACTGGCAGCAGGAGCGGGGCGTGAGCGCGACCGGCGTCGGGCTGCTGGGCGCTCCGGTGGGGCTGGCCGTCGGGGTGGCGATGCAGATCGCGGCGCGGCGGATCGACACGGTGTCGCCGCGCCGGCTGGTTCCGGCCGGGATCGCGGTGGGTGCTCTCGGGATGGCGCTGGTCGCACTGCAGAGCGGGGTGAGCGGGGTGCCCATGTGGCGGGTGATCGTACCGGCCATGGTGATGGGCGTCGGGGCCGGCACGGTGCTGATGCCGACGATGATGACCGCGACCCGCGACCTGCCCGCCGACCGCGTGGCCGCGGCGAGCACCGCGCTGAGCATCAACTCCCAGCTGGGGGCGTCCGTCGGGACGGCGGTGCTGTCGGTGGTGCTGGGTTCGGCGGGCATGGACCCGGCGGGCTTCCGGACCACGTACGCGATCGCCGCGGCCCTGCTGGCCCTTGCGCTCCTGCCCGCGCTGCGACTGCCGGGACACCGCGGCTGAGGCCGGCGCACGGCCGGCCCCTGCTCGGCGGACGGCCGGCGCTCAGCCCGCGTTCAGCTCCGTCAGGCCGCCCAACTCGCCCAGCGGCAGCGTGTGCTGGGTCTGCAGGACCTTCGCGCGCAGGTAGCGGACGTTGTGGTCCGTGGTGAAGACGCCGGTCGGCACCCGGTCCCGTACGACGACACCGAGCGAGCGCAACTGCTCCGCCTTGTCGGGGTTGTTGGAGAGCAGGTCCAGTTCCCCGATGCCGAGGGCGCGCAGCATCTGCGCGGCGGCCGTGTAGTCGCGGGCGTCCTCCGGGAGGCCGAGCGCGGCGTTCGCCTCATAGGTGTCGAGGCCCTGGTCCTGGAGGGCGTAGGCGTCGAGCTTGTTGTACAGGCCGATGCCGCGCCCCTCCTGGCGGAGGTAGAGCAGGACGCCCCCGCGCTCGGCGATCCGCTCGACCGCCTCGCGCAGCTGGGGACCGCAGTCGCAGCGGGCCGAGCCGAAGACGTCCCCGGTCAGGCACTCGGAGTGCAGCCGCACCAGCGGAACCGGACCGGGCTCGCCGAGGACGACGGCCACGTGCTCCTGGCCGTCGGCCAGCCCGTGGAAGGTGACGAGTTCGGCGTCGACGCGGTAGCCGTCGTGGAACTGCAGCGGTACCCGGACGCGGGAGCGCGGTGTGGCGGCGGGGGTGTCGGGCATGCGGGCCTCCGGTTCCGTTCCCTGCATCTGCTTCAGATTTGAAGCAGATGCTCGGTCCGGGACCCTACCTCATGTTTCAAAGTTAAAGCAACGGGTTTGGGTGCGGCATGCGGGCGCGCGGGGCGTGGAGCACGCGGCCGTGCGGGCGTACCGGCCCCTACGGCGATGCCTCGGACCCGCCCGAACAGGGCGACGACCGCCGCCGCCACGGCACGTCCTCCGCGGCGCCCCCCGTCTCCTCCTCCTGCAGCCCGCGCGCGATCCCCGTGCAGATCGCCTCCAGCTGCCCGACCTGCTCCGGTGTGAGCCGGTCGAAGAGGGTCGCGCGGACCGTCTCGACGTGCCCGGGTGCCGTACGCTCCAGCACGGCCATCCCCTCGTCCGTCAGCGAGGCGAGACTGCTGCGCTTGTCCCAGCTGCAGTCCTCCCGCCGCACCATCCCGTCCCGCTCCAGCCGGGTCACCGCGTACGTCAGCCTGCTGCGCGTGATCTTCAGCTTCTCGGCGAGATCGGTCATGCGCAGGCGCCGCTCGGGTGCGTCGGAGAGGTTGGCCAGCACGGAGTAGAACAGGTGCGGCATGCCGGCCTCCTGCTGGAGCTGCCGGTCGATCGCGTCCTCCAGGAGCTGGGAGGCGGCGATGTACGCGCGCCAGGCGCGCTGCTCCTCGGGGGTGAGCCAGCGGGTCGTCATGCCGCCAGTGTAGGTTTGTTTCAAACTTGAACCAAGATCGCCCGTGCTCTGCCAGGACCGCCAGTCCTGGACCGGGCCGGCCGGTCCAGGACCAAGCCCGCCCGTCGTGACCGCTCGCCAGGGAGACCGCGTCCATGCCGTACCCGTACGTCCTGCTGTCCGCCGCTGTCTCCCTCGACGGCTACCTGGACGACACCGGCCCGGACCGGCTCCTGCTGTCCGGCCCGGCCGACTTCGACCGGGTCGACGAGGTACGGGCCTCGGTCGACGCCATTCTGATCGGCGCCGGCACCATCCGCGCCGACAACCCGCGCCTGCTGGTGAACTCGCCCGAGCGAAGGGCGGCCCGCACCGCCGAAGGCAAGGCTCCGTACCCCCTGAAGGTCACCGTCACCGCCGCCGGCGACCTCGACCCGGCCGCGAACTTCTGGCACACGGGCGGCGAGAAGCTCGTGTACACGACGGACCAGGGCGCCGAGCAGGCCTCCCGTGCCCTCGGCCGGACCGCCGACGTGGTCTCCCTCGGCCCCGCCCTCGACTGGCGCGCCCTGCTGGAGCACCTGCACGACGTGCGCGGGGTGCGGCGCCTGATGGTCGAGGGCGGCGGAACCGTCCACACCCAGCTCCTGCGGCAGGGCCTCGCCGACGAACTCCAGCTGGTCCTCGCCCCGCTCTTCGTCGGCGACCCGGCGGCCCCGCGCCTGTTCGGGCCGGGGCCGTACCAGGGCGGCCGCCTCCGCCTCACCGAGACCCGCCGGATCGAGGACGTAGTCCTCATGCGCTACGAGCCCACCGCCCCCGGCACCGGCCCGGAGCCCGTCGCCGCCGACCGCCACTGGCTGCGCACCGCCTGCGACCTGGCCGCCCTCTGCCCGCCCTCGCGCACGGCCTTCAGCGTCGGCGCGGTGGTGGTCGCCGCCGACGGCACGGAGCTGGCACGCGGCCACTCGCGCGAGGGCGGCGACCCCGTGGTGCACGCGGAGGAGGCGGCCCTCGCGAAGATCGACCCCGCCGACCCTCGCCGGCCCGGCGCCACCGTCTACAGCAGCCTGGAACCCTGCTCCCACCGCGCCTCCCGCCCCGCCCCCTGCGCCGAGCTGATCCTGCGGGCGGGCGTACGACGGGTGGTCACGGCCTGGCGCGAGCCGGACACGTTCGTGACGGCGGCCGACGGGACCGGGGTGCTGGTGGGCGCGGGCGTGGAGGTCGTCCTGCTGCCGGAGTACGAAGGCCCGGCGAAGGCGCCGAACACCCACCTGCTGCCCTGAGACGTCACCCCGCGGAAACCCGTGTGCTTCGTGTCCTGCGCATGGCGTACACTGGAGTCACAACGACGCGGGGTGGAGCAGCTCGGTAGCTCGCTGGGCTCATAACCCAGAGGTCGCAGGTTCAAATCCTGTCCCCGCTACTGAAGGCTCAGGGCCGGAATTCAGCAATGGATTCCGGCCCTGAGTGTTTTCCCGTCCTCCCGGGGTACGCCGAGGCGTATACGCGCGTGGCGTACGTCACATGCGGTCATCCGCTCGGTCCACCGCAGTCGCCCGCCGTCCCTTCTCCGGCCACGCTGGACGTACGTCAAGGACACGGGAGACGAGCAGTGTGCCCTGGTGAGGTGGAGGAGGGCCCGCATGCCAGGGCCGGCGGCCGACGCCCCGGCCGCCCCGCCTCGGAACCCGGCCCCGCCCCGGAGCCCGGCTTCGGCGAGGAGCCTGCACCCCGCCCGCCGGAGAAGCGCCGTGGCCGTCGTCCCGCCGCGCGCACCCTGGCCCGCGCTCTGCCCGCCCTCCTGATCGCCGGCGGGATCGTGTACGACCTCCTCACCCCGCGCGCCTTCACCGCCGTCCCCTTCTTCACGGCCGCCCCGCTGATCGCCGCGCCGCTGTCCTCGCTGCGCACCACGCTCCTCACCGGCCTCGCCGCCCTGGCCGCAACCTGCGTCGTACACGCCCGGTTCGGACTCGACCCGGACGCCACCACGATCACCGAGGTCGTCACCGTGGCCACGGTCGCCGTCCTGGCCGCCGCCATCAACAGGGTCGTACGCCTCGGCGACCGGCGGCTCGCCTCCGCCCGGGAGATCGCCGAGGCCGCCCAGCGGGCCGTGCTGCCCCAACCGGACGCGTGCATCGACGGCTTCGACATCGCGGCCCGTTACGAGGCCGCGCAGGAGGGCGCGTTCATCGGCGGCGACCTGTACGCGGTGCAGGACAGCCCGCACGGCGTACGGCTGGTCGTCGGGGACGTGCGCGGCAAGGGCATGGGCGCGGTCGCCGCCGTCGCCGTGCTGATCGGGGCGTTCCGGGAGGCCGCCGAGCAGGAGGCCACGCTGGAGGCGGTGGCCGGAAGGCTGGAGCGGGCGCTGGCCCGCGAGGGCACCCGGCGCAGCGGGATCGACGCCCTCGAGGGCTTCACCACCGCCGTCCTCGCCGAACTCCCGCACGGCGACAGCGGCGACGGTGTCGTACGGATCGTGAACCGCGGTCACCCGCCGCCGCTGCTCCTGCACGGCGACGGCACCCTGCGCGCCCTCAGTGCCCACGAGCCCGCCCTGCCGCTCGGCATGGCCGACCTGGGTCTGTGGCCCGACCGGGTGACCGAGTCGGGCTTCCCGAGCGGCGCCACGCTGCTGCTCTACACCGACGGCCTGTCCGAGGCCCGCGACGCCCACGGCCGCTTCTACGACCCCCGGCGCCGGCTCGCCGGACGCAGCTTCCCCGACCCCCGCTCCCTGCTCGGCCGGCTCGCCGCGGACGTACGCCGGCACTCCGGGGGCGGCACGACCGACGACATGGCGCTGCTCGCCGTACGACGACCCTGACCGATGTCACCCACGGTGATCGGATCGGAGCCCTCCGCATAACAGCTGAGTCACCATCAAAAACGTGGTGACTCCTGAACGCCGGTCAAGTCGCCCGTTTTCCACCGCTCCTGACCCCTACGTCCCGCCTCGGAATCGTTAATGATCAAGCCGAACGGCTTGGAATCTGGCACGTGGGTCTATTAACGTTCGATAACGCAGCGCGGTCGTCCCAGCCGTCACAAGAGGCGGCTCCGTGCGCACGCGCCGAATCCTGCAAGGGAACCGGGGAACCACCACCTTGGGGTGAATCGCGCGGATGCCGTCGTGAACTGCTTGAGTCCACGGCCGGTATACGCGCGTAGGAGACCTTCCTGCTCCGAACCCGTCAGCTAACCCGGTAGGCGGAGGAAGGAAAGGAGTACGCCCGCGTGGCGTCCAACCGGCCTGCCCCCGAAGCCCCGTTCATGCCGAGTGAGACCGAGACCTTCGGTTACTTCGGCGCCCAGCGCACCGACGAGGGCTCCTGGGAGGAGTGGAACCCCACCGAGGAGTCCATACGGCCGGTTCGCGGTCGGCACCGTGTCGCCAAGCAGCGCGGCGGACTCGCCCGCAGCTCCACCGTCCTCGGTGTCGGCGTCATCGCCGCCGTCGGCGCGGGCGGCATGGCCAGCGCCAACACCGGGAAGCCGCCGGTGTCCATCTCCATGCCCGACCTGCCCTCCGTCGGCTCCCTCTTCGACGACGACTCGTCCTCCGACGCGCCCAAGGCCACCACGGCCTCGCTGAGCAACGTCGGCACGACCTCCGCCGACAGCGACGAGGACGGCTCCGACGCTGGCGAGGCCCTGCGCAACCGGATCATGGCCCAGGCCGAGCAGCAGCAGAGCAAGGCCGACAGCAGGGCCGCCGCGGCGAAGGCGGCAGCCGCCGAGAAGGAGGCCGCCGACGCGGCCGCCAAGGCGCAGAAGGAAGCCGCCGCCAAGGCCGCCGCCGCCAAGAAGGAGGCGGAGGCCGCCGCCAAGAAGAAGGCCGAGGAGGAGCGCCTGGCCGCGCTGGCCAAGCAGTACACGCTGCCGACCTCGTCCTACACGATCACCTCGACCTTCGGCCAGGCCGGCTCGATGTGGTCCTCCGGCTACCACACCGGCCTCGACTTCGCCGCGCCCACCGGCACGCTCATCAAGGCCATCCACAGCGGCACGATCACCGAGGCGGGCTGGGCCGGCTCCTACGGCTACCGCACGATCCTCACCCTCGACGACGGCACCGAGCTGTGGTTCTGCCACCAGTCCTCGATCAGCGTGTCCGTCGGCCAGAAGGTCAGCACCGGCGACGTCATCGGCCGCGTCGGCGCCACCGGCAATGTCACCGGCCCGCACCTCCACCTGGAGGTCCACCCGAACGGCCAGTCCACCGGCATCGACCCGATGGCCTGGCTGCGCGGCAAGGGTCTCACCCCCTGACGGATCGTTTGTCCGGCCTTTGCGCACCGGAGCGGAATCCGATCAACCGCTCCGGTTGTTGACGTAAGGCATGACTGCTCTGCGTACATTCGGCTCCTCCGACCTCGAGGTCTTCCCGCTCGCCCTCGGCGGCAACGTCTTCGGCTGGACCGCGGACGAGAAAGCCTCCTTCGCCGTCCTCGACGCCTACACGGCCGAGGGCGGCAACTTCGTCGACACCGCGGACTCCTACTCGGCGTGGATCGAGGGCAACCAGGGCGGTGAGTCCGAGACGATCATCGGCCAGTGGGTCAAGGCCCGCGGCAACCGCTCCGACGTCGTCATCGCCACCAAGGTCAGCCAGCACCCGGAGTACCCGGGCCTGTCCGCGGCCAACATCAAGGCGGCCGCGGACGCCTCCCTGCGCCGCCTGGACACCGACTACATCGACCTCTACTACACCCACTTCGACAAGCCCGAGGTGCCGGTCGAGGAGATCATCGGCGCGCTCGACGAACTGGTGAAGGCGGGCAAGGTCCGGCACATCGCCGCCTCCAACATCACCCCGGAGCGCCTCCAGGCATCCCTGGACTTCTCCGACCGCGAGGGCCTGGCCCGGTACGTGGCCCTCCAGCCCCACTACAACCTGGTCTCCCGCGACACCTACGAGGGCCCGCTGCAGGACCTCGCCGCCCGCGAGGGCCTCGCGGCGGTCCCGTACTTCGCCCTCGCCGCCGGCTTCCTCACCGGCAAGTACCGCCCCGGTGCGACGGTCGACAGCGCCCGCGCCGGCGCGGCCGCCAAGCACCTCGCATCCGAGCGCGGCCAGAAGGTCCTCACGGCCCTGGACGAGATCGCCACCGCCCACGAGGCCCCCGTGGCCACCGTCGCCCTGGCCTGGCTGGCCGCCCAGCCGACGGTGACCGCCCCGATCGCCTCGGCCCGCACGGTGGAACAGCTTCCGGCCCTGCTGGGCGTGGCGGAGCTGCGGCTCACCCAGCAGGAACTGGACCGCCTGACCCAGGCCTCCGCCTGACTTCTCCCCGGCCGCCACGGCGCTCAGCCGGGCCGGCGCGACCCGGCGGTGCCGGACTCTCCGCAACCGACACGGCTACGACCGACACGGTTACGACCGATACGGGTTGTGCGCGGGATTCTGCACCGTCGGATACGCGGGATACGCGGGATACGCGGGATTCGCCGGATACGGCAGCGACGGATACGCGGGATACGGCACCGACGGATACCCGTACGCGGCCCCGTACGCCGTAGGCATGGGCGCCCCGTACGGTGGCCGAGCCGGCGCGGCCACCCTCGCCGCGTACTCCAGGGCCGGGCGAGCCACTTCCCTCCGCTTCCACAGCTCGGCCAGCAGCTCCCCCTCCCGTACGACGAATTCGGCCCCGGCCCGCCCCTGCCGGCCCCGGTGCCGCAGGAACGCCAGCGAGGTCGCGTACGCCTCGTACTGTGCCACCGCCCGCGCCGCCGGCCACCCCCCGAAGTGCTGCCGAGCGTGATCCCGGGCCGTCCGCCGCGCCCGCATCGACCCGAGCACGAACGGATCGGCCGGCCCCAGCCAGCCCGCGTACACATACGCCGGCAGCTCCTCCTGCACGGTCCGCAGCTCCCGCTGCCGCGTCCAGATCGCGAGCCAGGTCAGCAGGCCGAACGCGGGCACCATGAAGGCGCCGTAGACGGCGAAGAACCCGAACTCGCCGAAGGCCGAGGAGCCGTTCCAGAAGGCGTGCATGCTCATCGCGAGCAGCAGCCCGCCGAGCGGGATCAGCCCGCGCCGGGCGTGCTGCCGTTCGGCGGAGAGCGCGGCGAGGCCGAAGCCGATGCCGGTGAGCACGGTGAACAGGGGGTGCGCGAACGGGGACATCACGACGCGCACGAAGAAGGTGGCGGCGGTGACGGAGGCGATGCCGCGGTCGCCGGTGACCTGGTCGGTCCCGAAGGCCGTGCCCAGGTAGAGGATGTTCTCGGTGAAGGCGAACCCCGTGGCGGTGACCCCGGCTATCACGACACCGTCGACGATCCCGGAGAAGTCCCGTCTGCGGAAGAGGAAGACCAGCAGCACGGCCGCGGCCTTGGCGGACTCCTCCACGACGGGCGCTATCACGGTCGCCCCGAGGGTGTCGGCGTTGGCCGGGTCGGCGGTCGCCGTGGCGATCCACCTCGTCGCGAAACTGTTGGCGACGATGGCGATCAGCGCCGCCGCGCAGGCGCCCCAGGCGAACGCGAAGACCAGGTTCCGCCAGGGGCCCGGTTCGACGCGGTCCAGCCAGCGGAAGGCGGCTATGAGCCAGGGCACGGGCAGGACGGCGAGCCCCAGCCCGACCAGGAAGCCCTCCGTGCCGGTCTGCCGGCGCACCAGCGCGAGGATGACCAGACCCGACAGGGCCAGCAGCGTGATCAGCGCTCCGTAACGCACCCACCGACGCTGCCACCAGTGCGGATGCGCTCCGCGCCCGGGGCCGGGGGAGTAGGTCGGGTACGGAGGACTGCTGGCCACGGCATCGACCCTAACGGTGACAGGGTGCTATCGGTCCTGATGCGGTACGCGACGAAAGAGCAGATCGTTCACCACATGTCCCTTGTCCAGTCCCTGCCCCTCGAAACGGGTCAGCGGCCGGAACTCGGGACGCTGCGCGAAACCGCCGTCGGCCTGGGTGTTCTCGAAGTCGGGATGCGCGGTGAGCACCTCGAGCATCTGCTCGGCGTACGGCTCCCAGTCGGTCGCACAGTGCACGGTCGCCCCCGGCCGCAGCCGGGTCGCGGCCAGCGTCAGGAACTCGGGCTGGATCAGCCGCCGCTTGTGGTGCCGCTTCTTGGGCCAGGGATCCGGGAAGTACACGCGCAGCCCGTCGAGCGCGTCGGGCCGGAGCATCTCCCTGAGCAGGATGATGGCGTCCCCGTTCCCGACCCGGATGTTGGACAGCCCGTTCTGGTCGGCGAGATTGAGCAGGTTCCCCTGGCCCGGCGTGTGCACGTCGACGGCGAGGATGTTCGTGTCCGGATCCCCGGCCGCCATCTGCGCGGTGGCCTCGCCCATCCCGAACCCGATCTCCAGCACGACGGGATTGCCGTTCCCGAACATCTCGCCGAGATCGAGGACACACTGTCCGTCGATGTCCAGCCCCCACTGGGGCCACAGCCGCTGCAGCGCATCGGCCTGCCCGGCGGTGACCCGGCTCCGCCGCGGCTGGAAACTCCGGATCCGCCGCTCGAAGTGCGATCCGGCGGGATCGGCCTTGGGCCCGTCCGGGAACCGCGGCTCCCCCTTGGCCCGGCTGTGCCGAACGGACAGACCGGGAACATGCGGGGACTGCGGCTCGGCGGGGGCGGGCCGGGGTGCTTCGGGGGCGTTGAGGGAGTCAGACACAGTGACACCGATTTTACGGGGCCTTCTCGGCCGTCCGGGTCGAGGTGGGACGGTGCCCTTTCAGCTGACCGAGTCGGGTGGTGGGTGGCATAGGCCGGGAGCCCCCTGGGACGGCGCCCGTGGCACAGGGGCACCTCACGGCGAGCCCAGCATGTCCAGCGCCCGTCTCCCGATCTCCCTGCCGATCGGCAGGGAGGCAGTGGCCGCAGGAGACGGCGCGTTCAGCACATGCACAGCCCGAGCCCCCTCCCGAATCAGAAAGTCGTCCACCAGCGTCCCGTCCCGCAGTACCGCCTGCGCCCGCACCCCGGCAGGGGCCCGCACCAGATCCTCCTGCTCCACCGCCGGCAACAGCCTCCGCACCGCTTCAAGGAACGCGCCCTTGGACACCGACCGCCGCAGCTCCCCCGCCCCGTACCGCCAGTGCCGCCGGGCGATCACCCACGACCCCGGCCACGCCAGCGTCCCGGCAAGCTCCCGGGGCCGTACGACCCCCCATCCGTACCCCTCCCGGGCCAGCGCCGGCACCGCGTTGGGCCCGATGTGCACACCCCCGTCGATCCCGCGCGTCAGATGCACCCCGAGGAACGGGAACGCCGGATCCGGCACCGGATACACCAGCCCCCGCACCAGCTCGGGCCGCGCCAGCTCGTAGTACTCCCCCCGGAAGGGCACGATCCGCACCCCGGGCTCGTCCCCGGTCAGCCGGGCCACCTCGTCGCAGTACAGCCCGGCACAGTTCACCAGCACCCGCCCGCGTACGACGTCCCCGCCCGCGGTCAGCACGGCCACGCCCCGCTCCGGCCGCCGGTCCACCCGGACGACCCGTGCCCCGTACCGGATCTCCGCACCCGAACCGTGCGCCAGCTGCCGGGCGACGCCGACGAAGTCGCACACCCCGGTCGTACCGACGTGGATCGCGGCCAGTCCGCGCACCTCAGGCTCGTACTCGCCGATCTGCGCGGCGCCCAGCTCCCGCACCGGGATCCCGTTCTCCCGGCCGCGCTGCACGAGCGCGTGCAGCCGCGGCAGCTCCTCCCGCTCGGTGGCGACGATCAGCTTCCCGGTGACGGCGTGCGCGATGCCGTACTCGGCGCAGAACTTCACCATCTCGGCCGCGCCCCGCACCGCGTACCGCGCCTTGAGCGAACCCGGCCGGTAGTAGATCCCGCTGTGGATGACCCCGCTGTTGCGCCCCGTCTGGTGCCGGGCCGGCCCCGGTTCCTTCTCCAGCACGGTCACCCGCGTACCCGGCGCGGACCGCGTGATCGCATACGCCGTGGACAGCCCGACGATCCCGCCCCCGACCACCAGCACGTCGCAGTCGTACGCACCCTCCCGCACCTGCACCACCTCCCGGTTTCGATAGTGCACTGCGCCACTGACAATGCCGTCAAACCCAGGGCGGCGAGAGCCGGCGGCCCGGCCCTACGCCGTGGTCATCAGAAGAGGCCGGGCCCGCTCCCGCAACTCCGCCACCCGAGGCTCGTCCCCGTACGGCTCCAGCCGATGCAGAAGATCCTTCACGTACTCCGTGGTCCGTGCGGACGAGATCCGCCCGGCCACCTCCACGGCCCGCACCCCCTGCTCGCACGCCGCATCCAGGTTCCCCGACTCCAGCTCGGCGACGGCGGAGACAACCAACCGCAGCCCGTGTGACCGCACGAACTCCTCCGTGGGCTTCGACAAGGCCTGCTCGGTGAACCGCCGCACCTGCCGCGGCGCCTTCAGATCGCGGTAGCACTCCGCCGCATCGGCGGCGAACCGGTCGTAGCCATAGAAACCAAGCCAAGAAGGATCGTTGTCACCGTCCCTGGACCGCTCGAGCCAGCCCTCCGCCGCCTTCAGCGCGGCGCCCGCCGCCTGTGCGTCTCCCGCGCGCGCGTGTGCCCGCGCCTCGACCAGCCGGAAGAAACTCGTGGTGCGCGCAGTCGCCAGCCCCCGGTTGCGCTCCAGGGCGGCCTGCGCCAGATCGACACCCTCGTCGCCGAAGCCCCGGTACGTCGCCTGCAACGACATGGAGGCCAGCACATAGCCCCCGAGCGGTACGTCGGCGGCCGCGCGCGCGAGCCGCAGCGCCTGGATGTAGTACCGCTGCGCCGCCTCCTGCTGGCCGGTGTCGAAGGCCATCCAGCCGGCGAGCCGGGTGAGTTCGGCGGAGGCCCCGAACAGGGCGCGGCCGACCTCGTCGGAGTACGAGCCGAGCAGCAGCGGTGCCGCCTCCACCCTCAGGCACTCCGGCACCATGGACGAACGCCAGTCGCCGCCTCCGTACTTGGAGTCCCAGCGTCTGGCGTCCTCGGCGGCCTCCCGCAGCTTCTGCACATCGCTGTGGCCGACTTTGATCGGTGCGCCGGAGCCCTCGGCAGAACTCGCCTCCCGCGCGACCGAGCTGTCGGCGGGGGTTATCAGCCATCGTGAGGCAGGCGTTGCGTACGCGCTCACTGCGAACGACCCCGCGAGCGACTGCCAGATGCCGCCGGAGCCGGCCCGGCGCCCGGCGAAGTCGAGCCGGTACAGCTCGGTGGCCGACCTCACCGCCTGTCCTACGTCTCTGGGGAAGGCGAGGCCCACTTCGGGTGCGGGATCCGCGTCCGCCAGGCCGATCTCGTGGAGCGGTACCGGGCGGCCGAGCTTCTGCCCGATGGCGGCCGCGATGAGGTGCGGCGCCGCGCCCTGCGGCACCATCCCCTTCGACACCCAGCGCGCCACCGAGGTCTTGTCGTAGCGAAGAGTCAACCCGCGTTGCGCACCAAGGTCGTTGACGCGTCGTGCGAGTCCTGCGTTGCTGATTCCCGCGAGGGCGAGAACGGTGCCGAGTTTTTCGTTCGGCCCGCGTTGCTCCCTGGACATGCGCCACCCCTCGACACAGACGGCTGCCGCGCTGGCATAACCATGCGGCATTCGTAAACCCAGCGTAGTTCGCCGCATCCCAAGCGTTAAGGGGCATTGTTCCGGATGGCGGGATTGTGGTCCGTACGGGAGTACGGCCCTGTACGCACCGTGCACACACCGTCGCGGCGTGCCCCCGCCCGTGTGGCCGTGCGCCCGCCCGTGCGCTCTTCTCCGGCCACCGAGGGAGCGGTTCCATGGCTTCTGCGTGGGTCGGCCCGCTGTACTGGATCCAGTGGGCTGGGGGACACCGCCACCTTCATCCCCGCGGGTGGCGGACCGGTCCGGGAGGCGATGCCCGCCTCCCGGACTGTGCGCGTTCCCGAGCCTCCGCGCGCTCCGCAAGCCTGTACGGAGCGTGCTCAAATTCTGGAGCCCGCCGTCGATTTGGCTGAAAATCGACCCCGGCTTCCGCGTGTGATTCCCGCTCCCACCATGGAACTTGAGGGCGCGAAGGGCGTCTTCGGGGCGCGTTTCGGGGGCGCATTCGCGTCGCACCCGCCTCGGCCCGTCCTCCCACCCGCCGCGCGTCGCACGGACGTTCACCCGCCCGCCCCTCGCTCGCGTTTCCCCGCGTCCCCGCGACTCTCCCTCGATCTCCCCTCGGGCTTCACCCGGCCTTCCCGCGGCGCCCCTTGGGCCTCCCTTCGGTTTTTCCCTCGATCGAAGGCGGCGCCACCGCCGTTCCACAGCGCGTTCTTCATGGCAGCATGGGGACCCGGTTCGTACGGTGCAGGGGTTGTCCACAGCCTGTGGAGGCGTCGATGCGGTGGTTGGTGGGTTGGAGCAGCACCGCCGCGGGCGCCGCTGGAATCGGTTCCGCGGGTGCCACCGGATACGACGGCGAGACGCTGCACCCCGTCGGTTCCCAACTCCTGTGGGGCGACCCCGATCCCCTGTGGGCCGTCGGCGACTGGCGCCCGGACGAGGTGCGCGTGGTGAAGGCCGACGCGCAGACCCGCATCGCCGTCCTCGGCACCTGCGGCGCCACCGACGAGGAGCTGCGGCGCGGTCTGTTCGCCGCGCGCGGGGGCGCACTGCGCCACCTGACCGCCTGGCCCGGCAGCTACACGGCCGTCGTCCAGGTGGGCCGCCGGATCACCGTCTGCGGCGACCTCGCGGGCGCCCGTCCGGTGTTCCACACCGCCTGGGCCGGCGGCACGGCCTACGCCACGGCCGCGCTGCCGCTCGCCGACCTCATCGAGGCCAACCTCGACTTCGGCCACCTGGCAGCCCTGCTCGCCGCCCCCGAGGTGCCGGCCGTACTGCGTGACACCACCCCGTACGACGGCGTACGGCGCATTCCCCCGGGGCATGCGCTCGTGCTGCGCGCCGGGGCACGCGAGATCGCCGGGTACGAGCCGGTCGCCTCCCTCGCCGTGGCCGCGCCCCCGGCCGATCCCGACAGCGCGCTGGACGGCGTACGGGACGCGCTCGTCGAGGCCGTACGCGCGCGGTTGTCGGCACCGCGGCACGTGCCCGACCTCGACCCCGGTCCGGTGCCCGGCATGGGCCCGGCGGAGCGGCGGGCCGCGCGCGGGATGCCGGTGCCGGGGATCGGCGCCGACCTGTCCGGCGGACCGGCCTCCGGCACGCTGGCGCTGCTGGCCGCAGGACTGCCCGGCCGGCCCGGCACGCTGCTAGGGCACGGCACGGGCGCCGGGGAGCGGCTTCTCGCCGTCACCTTCAACGACCTGGTCGTCGGCGGCCGCGAGGCCGAACTGGAGCGTGCGGGCACCCTCGCGGCCAACCCGCGCCTGCACCACGTGGTGGTGACCGGCGGGGAGGAGACGCTGCCGTTCGCCGACCTCGACGGCCCCCTCACCGACGAGCCGGGCCCCTCGCTGGTCACCGCGGCCCGCCACCGCGCCCGTTTCGCGGCCGGCAGCGCCGACCACTTCACCGGCCACGGCGCCCGTCAGGTCCTGGACGCCCACCCCGCCCGCCTCGCGGACCTCTTGATGGACCGCAAACGGCGCCACCTGGTCCGGCCGGTCGCCGCGCTCGCCCGGGCCGACGGCTCGGTGATGGTCCCCGCGCGCGTGTACGGCGCGGCCCGGCGGCTGGCGCGTACGCCGTACCGGGCGGGCATGGAACTGCTCGCCGAGCGGCTGATCCGGCGCCGCTTCGACGAGCCCAAGGGTGCGGTCGGCGCGTCCCTCGCCGGGCTGACCTGGGCGAGACCGGGGCCGGCGGCACGCTGGCTGACGGGAGAGGCGCTGGCTGAAGTATCGGTTCTGCTCCAGGCGGACCGCTCCTCCGGCGGTTTCGCCCAGCGCCCCGGCGAGTTCCGCGCGCGTGCGGTCCTGGCCCGCTACGCGGCCGACCTGCGCGTCCTGGAGCAGGCCGCCGAGATCCGCTCCCAGCGCCTGCACGCGCCGTTCCTCGACAACCAGGTCGTCCGCGCCTGCCGCGCCCTCCCCGAGGCGCTGCGCGTCCAGCCCGGAGCACGCTCCGCCGTCCTGCGTACGGTCCTGGAGGGCGCCGGCGTCACCAACCTCCCGCCCGGCTGGGGCGCCCCCTCCCACGCCTCCTCCGCGGCGGCCACGCGCGCGGGCCTGCGCGTAGCCGCGGACTCCCTGGTGGACCTCTTCTCCACACCTCTCCTGGCCGAGGCCGGCCTGGTCGAGGCCCGAGTCGTCCGCAAGGCCCTCCGCGCCGCCGCAGCGGGCGAACCCGTCCCCCTGGACGGCCTCGCCGACCTGGTCTCCCTCGAACTCTGGCTCCGCCGCCTCCTCTCCCGCCGCGGAACCTGCTGGACAGGCACCCCGGCCCGAGCCCGGGCGGTCCCCTCCGGAATCCAGCCGAGGAGAGACGCCTTGGCCTCGGGCGCCTGAGCCCGGCGTGGGCGCGCGCCCCCCGGCCCGCTGCAGCACCGGGCGCCGATCCAGCACCGGCTTCGCACGCGAGAGCCGCCCAGGAGGCACCCGCTCCGAAACACGTGGCCCCACCCCGCGCCCCCCGGGACAATGACCGGGTGCGGTACAGAATCCTGGGCGTAACCCAAGCGACGGACGACCAGGGCACCCCCCTACCCATCGGCGGCCCCCGCCTCCGCACCCTCCTCACGGCATTCGCTCTGCGCCCAGGCCGCACCGCCACCCCCGACACCCTGATCGACGAGGTCTGGGCGGACACCCCGCCCCAGGACGCCCCCGCCGCCCTCCAGGCCCTCGTCGCCCGCCTCCGCCGCACCCTCGGCAGACACACCATCACCTCCGCCCAGGGCGGCTACCGCCTGGAAGCAACCGAGGACGACGTCGATCTGTACGTCTTCGAACGCCTCACCCACACCGCCGCCAAGGCCCTCGCCGCAGGCGACCCCGCCACCGCCCACCGCACCCTCACCGACGCCCTGGCCCTGTGGCACGGCCCCGCCCTCGCCGACCTCCCCGACCGCACCGCGGCCACCCGCCCGGAAGCCCTGCGCCTGGAGGCGACCCGCGCACGCGCCACCGCCGCCCTCGACCTCGGCCGCGCCCAGGACGTCGTACCGGAACTGCGGGAACTGACCGCGTCCCACCCCTACGACGAACCCCTGCACTCCCTCCTCATCCGTGCCCTGCGCGACACCGGCCGCCCCGCCGACGCCCTCGCCGCGTACGAGTCGGCCCGCCGCACCCTCGCCGACACCCTCGGCACCGACCCCGGCCCGGAACTGAAGGCCCTGCACGCGTCGTTGCTGAAGCAGGAGCCGCCCGCGGCCGCACCGGCCCCCACCCGCCCCCCGGAACGGACGGGCAACCTCCGCCCCCGCCTGACCTCCTTCGTCGGTCGGGAACCAGAACTCGAGGCCATTCGTTCCGACTTGCACAGGGCCCGCCTGGTCACCCTCACCGGACCGGGCGGCTCAGGAAAGACCCGCCTCGCCGAGGAGGC
Source organism: Streptomyces sp. NPDC005728 (assembly GCF_040630895.1). Lineage (NCBI taxonomy): Bacteria > Bacillati > Actinomycetota > Actinomycetes > Kitasatosporales > Streptomycetaceae > Streptomyces > Streptomyces sp. NPDC005728. The sequence goes on along the minus strand of NZ_JBEXYL010000021.1, from coordinate 11,495 downwards.
CGCCGCAGGGCTGCCCCAGGCATGGCTGGTCGAGCTGGCACCGCTCGACCGGCCGGAGGCGGTGCCCGGCGCGGTGGTCAGCGCGCTCGGTCTGCGCGAGACCGTGCTGCTGACCAACGACCTGGTCACACCGCAGGCCGACCCCACGGCCCTGCTGATCGAGTACTGCGCCCCGCGCAGCCACCTCCTGATCCTTGACAACTGCGAACATGTCATCGGCGCGGCCGCCGCCCTCGCCGAGACCCTCCTCACCCACTGCCCCGGGCTCACGGTCCTCGCCACCAGCCGTGAACCTCTGGGCGTCCCCGGTGAGTCGGTGCGCCCGGTCGAACCCCTCGTCCCCGAGCAGGCGTACCGCCTCTTCACGGAGCGCGCGCGGACCGTCCGTCCCGACGCCGACGCCGTGCTCCGCGACACCGGGGCCGTGGCGGAGATCTGCCGCCGCCTGGACGGGCTGCCGCTCGCCATCGAGCTGGCCGCGGCCCGGCTCAGACTGCTGACCCCGCGGCAGATCGCCGACCGGCTGGACGACCGCTTCCGCCTGCTCACCTCCGGAAGCCGCACGGTCCTGCCCCGCCAGCAGACCCTGCGCGCGGTGGTCGACTGGTCCTGGGAGCTGCTGGACGAGCGGGAGCGGACCGTGCTGCGCGAGGTGTCGGTGTTCGCGGGCGGCTGGGACCTCGCGGCGGCCGAGGCCGTGTGCACCGGCCCGGCGGCGGACCTGATCGGCGCTCTTGTGGACAAGTCCCTCGTCGTGGCGGCCCCCGAAGGACCGGCCGCCCCAGGCGCCCCGGACTGCCCGGGCGGCTTCGGCGGCATGCGGTACCGCATGCTGGAGACCATCCACGAGTACGCCACCGAGCGCGCGGCCGAGGTCCCCGAGCTGCGCGTCGCGGCCGAGCGGCGCCACCGCGCGTGGGTGCGCGCACTGGTCGAGCAGGCCGAGCCCCGGATGCGGTCGGCCGCCCAACTGCCCTGGATCGCCCACCTGGAGAGCGAACTCGACAACATCCGCGCGGCCCTGGACCGGACGCTGCGCGCCGGCGACGAGGCGCAGGCGGGCGCGATCGTCCTGGCGATCGGCTGGTTCTGGTGGCTGCGCAACTACCGCCAGGAGGCGATCGAGTGGGTGCGGCGGGTGCTGCGCCTGGGCACCGCCGCCCGGGACACCCTGCCCGAGGGGACGCGGCCGTTCGACCCCGTCCCGCCGGTGGACTCGGCCGACCTCGTCGGCGCCTTCCTCGACGCTCCCGACGGCGAGGCGGGCCACCCGCTGCGCGAGCTGCGCATGGATCTGCGGATGCTCGACCTGTTCCTGACCTCCGAGTCGAACTCGTGGAACATCGCGGCCGACGAGCGGGCCCCGGAGTACATCGCGCGGGTACGGGCGGCCTACGAGCACGGCGGTCCGCAGGCCGCCCGCCTGCCCGGCATCGTCTGGCCGCTGACCGCCTACTACCTGGGCGGCCCGGCCGACGTGGGCCCCGACATGGCCGCGGCGGTCGCCAACTGCCGCAGGTACGGCGGGGACTGGGAGGTCGGCGTCGCCCTGATGTACCGCACCCACGTGGTCGTCGACTCGCCGGGCAACCTGCAGGGCGTGGACGAGGACCTGGCGGAGCTGCGGACGCTCAGCCTGCGCGTGGGAGACCGCTGGATGCGGGCGCAGGTGTGCAGCGCGGCCGGCGAGGCGGCCATGGCGCGCGGCAGGTTCGAGGAGGCCAGCGTCGAGTACGACGAGGCACTGCGCCTCGCCTACGAGGTGGGTGCCTATGCCGAGGCCCCGTTTCTGATGGCACGGCTCGCCGAGATCGCCTACCGCTCCGGCGACCGCGCGGGCGCCCTCGCCGCCCTGGACGAGGCCGGCAGCACCTCCGACGAGTACGGGGTGGCGGAGTCCCGGGCGTTCGTCCTGCTGTTGCGGGCGCACATCGCCGCGTGCGACGGCGACCTGGCCCGCGCGCGGGAGCTTTACGAGACGTGCCTCGCGGTCACGGCGGGCGGCACGCCGCCACCGCAGTTCACGGCCGCCCTGCACGCGGCCGATGCCCAGATCACGGCCGGCGAGTCCGGTCCCGGGCAGGCCCTGCCGATCGTGGCCGAGGGGCTGCGGGAAGCGGTGGAGCGGCGCTGCGCCGAGTCGGTCACGGCGGGGCTGGTGGACATCGGCGCCGACCTGCTGGCCCGGCTCGGCGACCTGGCGGGGGCGGTTCGGCTGTTCGCGGCCGCCGACCACTGGCGCGCCGGGAACCCGCGCCCCGAGCCGGAGCGCACCCGGACCGGGCAGATCGACACCGAAGCCCGCGCGACACTGCCCCCGGACCGCTACGCGGCCGAGCGGGCCCGGGGCGCGGCCCTCGGCATGGAGGACATCCTGCGCGCACTGGAGGCGCCGGCGACCGCCCCGGGGCCGTGAGTCCCGCTCGGGGCCGCGAACCCTGCTATCGGCAGGTGAACCTGGCGTCGGCCCAGTCGGCCGGCGCCGCCGGGTCGATGATGTCGCGATGCGGTTCCACGACGAGCCGTACGGTCTTGCGTCCGGTCAGATCCACATGGACGGGCACGGCCGCGGCCCAGCCTTTGACCGTCCCGGACTGCCACAGCCGGACCCCGTCGGCGTAGACGGAGAAGGAGACCTTGCCGAGCCCGAGGGCCATGTCGTCCACTCCGGCCAGGGCGTCGTAGGCCGTGCACCGGCGGTTGAGGTCGATGGTGACGGAGGACCGGCCGTGCACGGTGACACCGCGCGCGTACTGCTTGCCGCCGATCGACATCCCGTACCGCTGCCACACCCAGCTGCTCTCGCGCAGCCGCATCTCGGGCCGGGTGCCGTCGCCGCCGACGTCGTACCGCAGGTCGCTCCACTCGTAGACGACGGGAGCCGGCGGTGGCGTGGGGATGGGCGTCGGCGTTGGCGTCGGGGTCGGGGTCGGCTTGGGCGTCGGCTTCGGGGTGGGCGTGGGTGTCGGCTTCGGGGTGGGTTCGGGCGTGGGCGCCGCAGAAGGGGTCGGCGTCGGGTCCGGTTCCGGGGCCAGCACCACCGGCAGCGGCGCGGGCTTCTTCCTGGCAGGTGCAGTGGGCGTGGGGGTGGGGACCGGCGTCTGCGGCTGCTCGACGGCCGGCGGGGGCGGCGACGGCTTGGCCACCTCCTTGGCCGGGTGGCCGTCGTGCACCAGCGCCAGGGCCACCGCGGCGGCGGCCACCGCGACCACACCGGCCGCGATCCCGGCCTTCACCGGCGCTGCGAGCCCCTCCGAGGCCGCCGCGCCGCCACCCGCACTCGCGCCTCCGGAGGAACCGCCGGCGGCGGCAGCGGCACCCGCCGCGCCCACCCCGGCGCCTCCGGCGATGATGCCGAGCACCTTCGCATACCCGGCGGCCCCGAACCAGCCGATGACCGCGACCGGTACGACCGCGGGGATGCCGCTCGCGACCTCCTCGATCTGCGCGGCCGCCAGCCGGCACCTGGCGCACTCGTCCAGGTGCTTGCGCAGGCCCCGCTCGGCACGGATCCGCAGCTTGCGGCGGGCGTAGGTGCCGAGCTGGTCGGCGTAGCGGGCGCACTCCTCGTCGCCGGCCAGGGAGGCGCTGACGTGCGCCTGCAGATAGGCCTGCTTCAGCCCCTCACGGGCGCGGCTCGCCAGCACCCGGGTGCCGTTGGCGTCCAGCCCGAACAGGACGGCCACCTCGCTCGGCGACTCGTCCTCCACCTCGGTGTGCCACAGCACGGCCTGCCAGCGCTCGGGCAGCGAGCGGAAGGCCTGCATGGCCATGGACTGCTCGGCCTCGTGCAGGGCGCGCACATCGGCGCCCGAGTCCAGGGTGTCGCTCTCGGACACCTCCGACCCACGCGAGGCCTGCTGGGCGAACACGGCGAAGTCGTCCACGAGGTGCTCGCGCCGGGCGGACTTGGTCCAGTGCGCGGCGACGCGCCGCACCGAGGTCAGCAGATAGGCCCGCACGGCGTGCTCGGGCCCCGACCCGCCGCGCACCGCCTGCAGCATGCGGGCGAAGACCTCGGCGGTGAGGTCGTCCGCGGTGTGCCCGTCACGGCAACAGGTGCGCGCGTACCGGCGCACCGCATCGGCGTGCCGCCGGTACAACTCCTCGTACGCGGAGTCGTCCCCCGCACGCATCCGCTCGATCAACTCACCATCGGCGCGCGGCATCTCGCGAGGCGGCAGCACACGCCCGTCACGCTGAGCAGGCACGCTTTCCTCGCCGGGTGCCCCAGCCGGAGCACCCCCGCGCCGCCCGCCCTGACTCGGCACCTTGGGCGCCTGCGGCATCTGCGGCGAGGTAAGCCCTCCGGCCTCCGAGTCACCGTCACCGCGTGACTCGTCCCACCCGTCAACGCTCATCGCGCAAAGCCCCCGACACCGGCCCAGCCCAACCCGTCACCGGCTCAGGGTGCCACATTGTCTTTCGGTCAAGGACTGCCGTACACGCCATCCACTCATCCGAGCGCACTTGCCACCGACGGACACCGAACCTCACCCGAACGAGAAAGCAGACGAACAGCCGTCGAGGACGAAGCCCCGGCGGCACCGGCCCGGCCACCCGCACCCGACCGCGACAACTGCACGGGTGGCACGGTCGGGAAAGCAATCCCTACGCCGGCCGCGACCGCAGTCCCTCCAGGAGGATGTCCAGCAGTCGCGCAGAAGCCGCAGCCTGCTGCGCCGCATCCGGCAGGGACGGCGCCGCCGTGGCGATCACCAGCAGCACATCCGCCACGGACACGTCGGTCCGCAGCGCGCCCGCAGCCCGAGCCCGATCCACCAACTGCCCCACGACCTCGAGCAGCGCACCGGCCCCGCTGTCATCCCCGCCGGAGATCCCGGACGACTCCGTCACCAGCCGAAGTTCGCCCGAACCCGAACCCGAACCTGGACCCAGTCCCGGCTGAGACCGCTGCTGAGGCACCCGAGCCTCCTCGCCCGGTTCGGACGAGCCGCCCGAACCGGCGGAGCCCTCCTCCAGGACCCCCACCCGCAGCACCTGCGGCGGCAGCAACCGCCCCGCCCCCGACGCCACGGACGTCCGCAGGAAGCGGGACAGCGCCGACCACGGCTCGTCCTCCTGCCCGAGCGCGGCCCGCGCCTGCTCGGTCAGCCGCGCGGTCTCCTCCTCGGCTATCCGCCGGACCAGTACGTCCTTGCTCGGAAAACGCCGGTACACCGTGCCGACACCGACCCGGGCCCGTCGCGCCACATCCTCCATCGGCGCGCCGTACCCCAGCTCGCCGAACACCTCACGCGCCGCACGCAGCACGTGCTCCAGATTGCGCTGTGCGTCCACCCGCAGCGGCGTCGTACGCGGGCCGTCCCCGCGCCCGTTGCCCGCCCCCGCGCTCACCGCTGCGCCGCCCGATGCGAGTGCGGCTGCCGATGACCAATGAGTGTCCTGAACATGCATGTATTTCCCCCGGTTAATGACGTCTCCCCCCGGAGACTCTCCCCGCCACTGAAGCCGGAGTGCGCGGAACTGGCGTCGGTCCACGAGCGGGAATCCGCCCGTCGCGGACCCGTTCGACCACATCCCCTACACCCCGTCGACACACGAACATAGTTGAGAGGCAGTCAATTCAGAAGGGGCAGGTTCCGCACAGTGCGCCCCCCGATCGGAGTACGGGTCATTTACATCCCGATTCCGCACCTTAGCTCCCTCCCGTCCGCCCCCGCTGACCTGCCCGCTTTCTCCCCGCCCCGACGGCGTGCCCGGACCTGCGCACACCCGCTCGCCGGTCACACAAATTGCCGGGGCTGTGGACAAACAACAGCGCCGGGTGCGTCATGGGATGGTGAAGGAACGTACGCGCATTCTGGTTGTCGGCGGCGGCTACGTCGGGATGTACACGGCCCTGCGTCTGCAGCAGAGGCTGAAGCGGGAGCTCAGGCAGGGCGAGGTCGACATCACTGTCGTCACTCCCGACCCCTACATGACGTACCAGCCGTTCCTTCCCGAGGCGGCCGCCGGTTTGATTTCCCCTCGCCATGTCGTCGTACCGCTGCGTCGTGTCCTGGACAAGTGCCACATCGTCATCGGCGAGGTCACCTCCCTGGACCACGCGGTGCGCACCGCCGCCGTCACCACGCTCGCCACCGCCGAGGAGGGCCGGGCCGCCGAACTCCTCGGCTACGACGAACTCGTCATCGCCCCCGGCTCGATCGCCCGCACGCTGCCCATCCCCGGCCTCGCCGAGTACGGCATCGGCTTCAAGACCGTCGAAGAGGCCATCGGCCTGCGCAACCACGTCATCGAGCAGATGGACATCGCCTCCTCCACCCGCGACCCCGCGATCCGCGACGCCGCCCTCACCTTCGTCTTCGTCGGCGGCGGCTACGCGGGAGTCGAGGCACTGGGCGAACTGGAGGACATGGCCCGCTATGCCGCGCGCTACTACCACAACGTCCGCCCCGAGGACATGAAGTGGATCCTCGTGGAGGCCTCCGACCGCATCCTCCCCGAGGTCGGCGAGGAGATGGGCCGCTACACCGTCACCGAGCTGCGCCGCCGCAACATCCAGGTCCTGCTCGACACCCGCCTGGACTCCTGCGCCGACCGCGTCGCCGTCCTCAGCGACGGCCAGCGCTTCCCGACCCGTACGGTCGTGTGGACCGCAGGCGTCAAACCGCACCCGCTGCTCGCCGCCACCGACCTGCCCCTCAACGGCCGCGGCCGGCTGAAGTGCACCGCCGAACTGACCGTCGACGGCGCCCCGCACGCGTGGGCCGCGGGCGACGCCGCCGCCGTCCCCGACGTCACCGCCGCCGAACCCGGCACGGAGACCGCCCCCAACGCCCAGCACGCGGTCCGCCAGGCCAAGGTCCTCGGCGACAACATCGTCCACGCGCTGCGCGGCGAACCCCTGGAGACGTACGCGCACAAGTACGTCGGCTCCGTCGCCTCCCTCGGCCTGCACAAGGGCGTCGCCCAGGTCTACGGGCGCAGGTTGAAGGGCTACCCTGCCTGGTTCATGCACCGCGTCTACCACCTCAGCAGGGTGCCCACCTTCAACCGGAAAGCCCGTGTCCTGGCGGAATGGACCCTCGCCGGGCTCTTCAAACGGGAGATCGTCTCGCTCGGTTCGCTCGAACATCCCCGAGCGGAGTTCGAACTCGCGGCCGGTGGAAAGCCTCCTCACAGCCCCTCGGACGACCCGAAGGGGTCGTCCTGACCGGACCCAGGAACTACCCGGCCCGTCCCGGCGTCTGACGGATACCGCCACGGACGGCCACCTGCCAGACTGCCCCACGTCCTCGGACGGGCACCTGCCCGCCCTCAGCACCCACGAGGCTTTCCCCACTGTGAACTTCACGCGCTGGAGCGCCCGGCTCCCCGGAACGCAGCGCCGCGCCGCAGCGCGGACCGAGACCGCGGTCTCCCCGGACCGACGGGGGGAAGGCTCCGTGCCCGCGGCCCGCGCCGAACAGCCGGCCGACGGGCCCCCGCCCGTGCCCGCCGTCGACGAACTGCCCGCGCGCGACGTCCTCGACCGCGTCCCGGCCCTCGTCGCCCTCGTGCACGGTCCCGAGCACCGCATCGCCTACGTCAACGACGCCTACGCGGCGGCCTTCGGCACCCGCTCCCCGGGCGCACCGGCCCGCGAGGCGCTCCCGGAACTCGCCGAACTGGGGCTTCTCCCCCTCCTCGACCAGGTGCTGCGCAGCGGCAAGCCCCGCACCCTGAAGTCCCGCAAGGCCGTCGACGGCCGCTCCTACACCTTCACCTGCACGCCGGTGGCCGAGGACGGCGACCGGGCGGGCGGCGACGGCGCGGTCCTCGTCTTCGCCACCGACGTCACCGACCACGCCGAGGCCGCCGAACGCCTGCGGGCCAGCGAGCGCCGCCAACGCGAGACCGCGGTGACGTTGCAGCGCTCCCTCCTGCCCCAGGAGCTGGAGCAGCCGGACGACCTGCGCATCGCCGCCACCTACCAGCCCGGCGGCACGGAGGCCGCGGTGGGCGGCGACTGGTACGACGTGATCACCCTCGGCGGCGGCCGCACAGCGCTCGTGATCGGCGACGTCATGGGCCGCGGCGTCCGCGCGGCAGCCGTCATGGGCCAGCTCCGCACCGCGGTCCGCGCCTACGCCCGCCTCGACCTCCCCCCGCACGAGGTCCTTCAACTCCTCGACGGCCTCGCCACAGAGATCGACGCCAACCAGATCGCCACCTGCGCGTACGCCGTCCACGACCCGAACGAGGGCCGCCTGGTGTACGCCTCCGCCGGACACCTGCCCATCCTGGTCCGCGACGAGAACGGCACGGTCCAGCGGGCCGACGAACCCACCGGCCCACCGCTCGGCACGGGCGGCTGGATGCACGCGTCGGGATCGATCGCGCTCGGCCCCGGCTCGACAGCGGTCCTCTACACGGACGGCCTGGTCGAACGCCGCGACGAAGACCTGGACGAGGGAATCGCGTCCCTGGAGCGCGCCCTGTCCGGCGCGACCGGCACCCCCCAGGTCGTCTGCGACCGCCTGGTCCGCTCGGCCGGCGTCACCGCCGACCACGACGACGACGTCGCCGTCCTCGTCCTCCAGCACCCCGCTCGTACGGGTCCCGAGGGCGACCTCTTCCGCAATGCGGCGCTGGAACTCCTCGGCGGTGTGGAGGCGGCGCCCCGCGCCCGCGCGTTTGCCTCCGGCGTCCTGACCAGCTGGCGCTTCCCGGCCGACCTGCACGACCTGGGTGTCCTGGCGACGAGCGAACTGGTCGCCAACAGCCTTCAGCACGGCACCCCACCCATGCGCCTGCGACTGCGCCGCACCGACCGCCGCCTGATCATCGAGGTCACCGACGGCGACGACCACCTGCCGAGGCGGCGCCGCGCGGAACCGGGCGACGAGTCGGGGAGGGGCATCGCCATCGTCGCCACGATCGCCTCGAACTGGGGGTCGCGACGAACCCCGGGCGGGGGCAAGGCAGTGTGGTGCGAGTTCCTGCTGCCGAGGGGGTAGGCGCCGCAGGGCTGCGGCCCGTCCGGGGCGCAGCGGCACCCCGCCGGCGCGGGCGAGCGAAACCCACCCCGGGCCGGCTGCAGCTCCGGGTGCCCTATGCCTCCGCGGGGACCGGCTCCGCAGCTCCACCCCGGGCGACGACACGGCTCTTCGCCGCAGCCCACGGCTGATCCTGGGCCACGGTCAGCCTCCGCCCCAGCCGCAGCGCCAGCACCGTGATCCCCAGGGAGAACAGCAGGAAGGTCACGACGTACGGGGCATGCAGCGAGGCCCCGAGAGGACCGCCCACCGCCGGCCCGACAGCCAGCGCCAGCTGCTTGACCAGCGCAAATGCCGAGTTGTACTGCCCAGCCATCCCCTCCGGCGCCAGATCGGCCACCAGGGGAGCGACGGTCGGCGACAACATCGCCTCACCCAGCCCGAACAACGCGTACGTCGACACGAACGCGGCGGTCGCCATCTCCTGACTGCCGTGCCCGAGCCCCGCGTACCCCGCCGTCAGCCAGGCCACGGCCCAGATGAGACCCACACCGGCGATCACCCGAGACCGCCGCCGCCGCTCCACGAACTTCAGCACGGCGAACTGCGCGACGACGATCATCATCGTGTTCGCGGCCAGCGCCGTCCCGAGCGCGGAGGTCGATATCCCCGCAGCCTCCACGCCGTACGCGCTCAGTCCCGACTCGAACTGCCCGTAGCAGGCGAAGAACAGCACGAAGCCCAGCACACACAGCTGCACCATCGCCCGGTTCCCGAGCAGCTGCTTCCAGCCGCCCTTCGCCGAACCGGCCGGCGCGTCCGCGATCCGCGGCGAGTGCGGCATCCGCACCGTCGCCATCAACACGACCAGCAGCAGGAACATCGCCGCCTCGATCGCGAACAGCAGCGTGAAGGAGGACACCCGGGTGGTGTCGACGAGATGGCCGCCGATGAGACCACCGACGCCGAGCCCCAGGTTCTGCAGGAAGAACTGCATCGCGAACGCCCGCGACCGCGTCTCCGCCGTCGAGCAGTCCACGATCATCGTCGCCAGCGCGGGCTGCATCACGGCCTGCCCCGCCCCGAGCGCCGCGGCCGACAGCAGTACGGCACCCGCGCTCCCCGCGAGTCCGAGGCTCAGCGCACCCAGCGCGGCCGTGACCAGGGCGGCGAGCAGGACCGGCAGCGGGCCGCGCCGCACGATCGCCCGGCCGGCGAACGGCAGCACGATCAGCGCGGCCACGGCGAAGACGGCGAGCACGAGTCCCGCCGTCATGGCTCCCAGACCCCGCACCTGCGCCACATAGACGTACAGGTAGGGGACCGTGAAGCCGAGCCCGAATGCGCTGAGTGCGTTGCCCACGTGGATCCGGCGCATCGCTGCGCCCATCGCCCTGGTCACGTTCACCTCTCTCACTAGTTAGGAGTGAAGACTTCAAAGCTAAAGTTCGAAGCTAAAGACTACACATTCAAGGACTTCAACGCAAAGGAGTCTCGTGCGATACTGCGGACATGGCCGAGACCCCGGACGTCACCGAGCCGACGCTCGAAGAACAGATCGCCGCCTACCAGCGCGAGTTCCAGGACCTCGACCCCCAGGTCGAGAAGATCGTGTCGGCACTGTCCCGGCTGAACCGCCGGATGAACGTCGCCTACGGCCGCCAGACCGCCGCCCTCGGCATCAGCAACGCCGAGTGGGAGGTCCTCAAGGCCCTCGTGCTCTCGGGCGCCCCGTACCGCCTGGGCCCCAGCGACCTCGCCAAGCGGCTCGGCCTCACCCCGGCCGCCATGACCCACCGGATCGACCGCATGGTCGCCGAAGGTCTGGTCACCAGGGAGCGCGACGAGTCCAACCGCGTGCGGGTCATCGTCGAGCTGACTCCCGAGGGTCGCGGGAAGTGGCTGGAGGCGATGCACCGCGCGACCGTCTTCGAGGAGGACCTGCTCCAGGACCTCACCCCTGCGGAGCGCGCGGTGCTCGGCGAGGTCCTGACCAGGCTCCTGCGCCGTGTGGAACACGCCCAGCCGGACGCCGGCGGCCGGCTCAGCGACCTGGACTGAGCACCCAAAAAAGATCTTGACAGGGGATGCTTGACACACCCCTACCCGATCCGTAAAGTTCTCCGGGTTGCCACGGGGCCGTAACGGTTCTGCGGCAGCACCTCCGCCGCTTCGAGCGGCACCTCAACTCAGCACGATCTCCCGACCGGGTTGATTTCGGCGTGCCCGAATTCAATTCGAATGGGGACTCGGCGGTCCGATTGGGAATCGCCGGAAGGATCCGCTAAGGTTTGAGACGTCGGAACGGCCCAACAGCCGGGAAGACAAACCCCGCTGACTGGGGGTCAGGCCCGAAAGGATCTGATAGAGTCGGAACCGCCGGAAAGGGAAACGCGAGAGCGAGAACCTGGAAAGCACCGAGGAAATCGGATCGAGAAAAGATCTGATAGAGTCGGAAACACCGAAGGGAAGCCCGGAGGAAAGCCCGAGAGGGTGAGTACAAAGGAAGCGACCGTTCCTTGAGAACTCAACAGCGTGCCAAAAATCAAC